>NZ_CAXBVX010000188.1:0-1540 GCF_963979125.1 uncultured Candidatus Puniceispirillum sp. | reverse complement strand
CATGGTTGGCTATGACGCGGCAGACCCCGTCACCGCCCGTGGTGTCGGCAAAGCCCCCGAAAGCTATGCAGATCTATTGGACAAGGATGCGTTGAAGGGCAAACGGATCGGCATTATGCGGACGCCGATGGGCCATCGCACCGAACCGGAGTCAGATGACTTTGCCAAGATTACCGCGCTTTTCGATCGCGCCGTCGGTGAACTAGCCGACGCTGGAGCGACCATTGTCGATCCTGTCGAAATTCCTGGCATGAACGAGCTATTGGACAAGCGCGCCAGAAACAACACCGAGGAAAATCAGTCCTTTGCGGATTATGCCGCTGGCGGCGCCAATACACCGTTCAAGACGCGTGCTGAAATCATGGCTTCACCTCTGTTTCAGGAAACAGCGCATGGCGTGCGCACGCGCTGGAAAAATGAAGATACCAGCAAGGAATTTGGCGAATATTTACACGCCCGTGACATGCTGATGACCCGTTTCCTGGCGACGATGGCGGATCACAACCTCGATGCCATCGTCCATAAAGCAGTCGAGCATCAACCAACATTGATCAAGGACGGCATAAACCCGCCCCATATTGACCAATGGGGCGCGCCCCACATCAATACATTCCTGATATTCGTACCGTCTGTCGTCGTACCCGCAGGTTTCACCACCGACAATCTACCTGGTGGCATTACCTTCCTTGGGCGGCCCTATGACGACGCAAATATGATCAACTTCGCCTACGCCTACGAACAGGCGACACATCACCGCAAAATTCCTGACTGCGCGCCCTGAAGGCGCGTTGGTCAGGCTGCAGCGGTATTCGCAGCATCCAGATCGAGATCATAGAGTTTGGCCGTGCCGTGCCACAGGATCTTTGCCTTGGCATCTTCCGGAACATCGTCCCGGTTAAGCACGTGTTTCGGTGAATTTACCAGGCGATGCGCATGCGGGATATCGCTGGCATAGACCCAGCAATCGGTGCCATATTTGTTGACCATATAGGGCAGCAGATCATCATCGACCTCAAAACCGATAAAAATCCGTCCGGCTTTGATATATTCCTCTGGCGTCATCTTCGGCAAACCACGCTCGATGATCGGCATATGCTCAGCCCGCAACGCATCATGCTTGATACGTTCGCGGATACTATCGAGGGTGAAATCCATCACCTCGATGGCGAAATCGACCCATGTACAACCAGTCTCCAGGAAGGAGACTTTGACATTAGGATAACGGTCTAGAATGCCTGAGCTACAAATCGTCTTAAAACCGCGCACCACTGACATCAGGAACTGATCAGCGGCGACACTGGGATAATCCGCCCATGCCTTTAACGCCCCTGTTCCCGGGTGCACATTGACCGGCATGCCAATATCGTTGGCTGTCTGCCAAATAATCGCAAAATCCGGGTGATCGAGTCCCTTTTCGTTGTATTCCCCGAGAACCATCACCCCGACAGAACCCATCTTTTGAGTGCGGATCATTTCACGGGCCGCTTCTTCGGGATCGCTGGGGCAGATCACTGTGACCCATTTCAGTCGGTCGGGCGCC
>NZ_CAXBVX010000187.1:0-1685 GCF_963979125.1 uncultured Candidatus Puniceispirillum sp. | reverse complement strand
CGCGCTTCAGAATGCCGCTAGCCAGCATGGCACCGGTGCAGGCGGCACCCGCAATATTTCGGGGACCAGCGCATCAATCGTCGCCCTCGAACAGGAACTTGCCTCTTTACACAATAAAGAACGCGCTCTGGTGTTGACCAGCGGCTATGTCGCCAACGAAGCCAGCATCAGCGCCCTTGCTGGCTTGCTGAATGACTGCATTGTCTTTTCTGACGCGATGAACCACGCCTCAATCATTTCCGGCATTCGTCATGCACGGGTTGAAAAGGCTATTTTCCGCCATAATGATGTTGCGCATCTGGAATCGCTACTGGCAAGCCAGCCGCTTAACCGGCCAAAGATCATCATTTTTGAATCGGTCTATTCGATGGATGGTGATATCAGCCCGATTGCCGACATTATCGACCTGGCCAAACGCTATAACGCATTGACCTATCTTGACGAAGTGCATGCTGTCGGCATGTATGGTGCCGATGGGGGCGGTATCGCACAGATGCTTGGTCTGGCTGATGATATCGACATCATTCAAGGCACGCTTGGCAAAGCCTTTGGCACAATTGGCGGCTATATTGCAGCTGACGATGTGATTTGCGACGCCGTGCGCAGTTATGGGTCTGGTTTCATTTTTTCAACCGCCCTACCCCCTGCCATTGCCAGCACGGCATTGGCTTCGGTACGGCATATCCGGTCACATGATGACGCCCGCAACCAGCAGAAAATTCAGGCTGAAAAGCTTAAGGCGGCTTTACGCGCCACCGCCATAGATTTTCTCGATGGGCCAACGCATATCGTACCGATCATGATTGGCGATGCCGCCACCTGTACCCGGGTTTGTCGGATTCTGCTTGACGAATACAGCATCTATGTTCAGCCGATCAATTATCCGACAGTTGCCAAGGGCACTGAAAGGTTACGTCTGACCCCCGGCCCCTTTCATACCGATGCCATGATCGCGCATCTTGTGAACGCGCTGGAAAATGCCATTTCCCGTGCCACCGCCGAATCCGATCAGGCAAGACAGCCCGGCCTGTCTGGGTAATTCATCTGGACGGCATGTCTTCTTGGGGCAAAATTTTGCGTCTCGAAACGGTAAATTAAAATAGTCATCCCCGTTATATTGCATCCTGAATGTTGCGCCCTCATGTCTGCTTTATAGTGTGATTTCGGCAAGGATGGCTGCATCTTTGCGATTTCACCCAAAACACAGCCCAAGAGGAGATGAAAATGTCATTACGCATCAATGATATAGCGCCTGACTTTACCGCGCAGACAACCCTAGGCGAATTGTCCTTTCATGAATGGCTTGGCGATAGCTGGGGCGTTCTGTTTTCGCATCCAAAAGACTTTACCCCCGTATGCACAACCGAGCTGGGTACACTGGCCGGATTACAGCCTGAATTTGAAGCCCGCAATGTAAAAGTCATTGGCCTGTCGGTTGATCCGGTCGAAGATCATAATTCGTGGCTTCAGGATATCGCTGATGTCACCGGACATATGCCTAATTATCCGATCATCGCCGATACTGAACTTAGCGTTGCCAAACTATATAACATGTTGCCGCGTGAAGCGGGCACCAGCCATGCTGGCCGCACGGCGGTCGAAAATCAGGCGGTGCGTTCGGTCTTTATCGTCGGGCCTGACAAGCGGATCAAGCTATCCCTGACCTATCCAATGGCAACAGGGCG
>NZ_CAXBVX010000186.1:0-1699 GCF_963979125.1 uncultured Candidatus Puniceispirillum sp. | reverse complement strand
GGCAATATCGCCATAGCGCCGCCCATTTTCCAGATCGCGGATAAAAGGCGCGCCGTAGACCGGCGCAAAGACCTGGTTCTGGCCACCAATAACGACCGAGCGTTCGGGATTACGCGCTATCTGGGTAAATTCGCGCGGTGCCTTGCTACATAGATCACGAATCCAGTCCACCGATGCACGCACGATATTGCCATCAGCCCCGCCAATCGTCGCCCCTTCCCGCCGCCACAGATCAAGTGCTTCTGGATCATCAAAAAAGGCGATGCCTTTTTCCTGCAAAATCCAGTCAACCTGCGCTTCCAGAATATCAACCTGTTCGGCATCCAGAATGTCATAAAAGGGGATGCACCGCTTTATATATGGCGAAGCGGGCGCAAGACTGGCCGCCCTATCCCTGCCTTTGGATGTTGATCCCGCACGTTTTGAAGATCCACGTCGCGCCATAAATCCCCCGCCATAATGTTACCACCAGACTATCAAGGGTATAACCTGCACAAGGGGCAATTAAACCGCGCCCGATATATTTTGTCGCGCGTTCGACATGAAAGGGAGTTTTGGGGATGGGGGAAACCACTTCCCCCTAAACCATAACCTTCGGCGTTGCGTCGATCAGCGTTTTTGTATAGCTCTCCTGCGGGTTACGAAACAGCTGTTCTGACGGGTTATTTTCCACCAGACAGCCATGTTTCAACACGCCGATATGATGCGCCATCACCCGTACCACCGCCATATCATGCGAAATAAACAGATAGGTCAGCCCCAATTCGCGTTGCAGCTCTTTGAGCAGATTAAGCACCTGCGCCTGTACCGACACATCAAGTGCCGAGGTGGGTTCGTCGCACACCATGAATGATGGGTTCGATGCCAGCCCCCGCGCAATCGAAATACGTTGCCTCTGGCCGCCGGAAAATTCATGCGGATATTTGCCCGCGTCAGACGCCGATAATCCCACCTGATCAAGCAGTTCGCGCACGCGCTTATTCTGGCCGTCTTCGTCGCTAATCAGATCAAAGGCGCGGATTGGTTCAAGCAGAATGTCATTCACCCGCCAGCGTGGGTTGAGTGACGAAAAAGGCGACTGGAACACCATCTGTAATTTTTGCCGCACCGCCTGCAATGAAACCGCATCCTGGCTGGTATTCAGATTGTGCCCGTCGATAGTCACGCCGCCCGCATCAGGCTGCATCAGCCCAACCACCATGCGGGCAATGGTTGACTTGCCCGACCCGCTTTCGCCCACCAACGCATAGGTCTGACCTCTGGGGATAGCAAAGCTGACCGCATCAACCGCGACCAGTTCCCGCTTTGGCATACCTGTCAGCTTGCGCACCAGCCACGGGTCAGACAAGTCAAAACGCTTGGTCAGGTTTTCACAAATTACCATTGGCGTGGTCATGCGCTATGTCCCTCAAACAGGTGACAGGCTACATGGTCTGCAAAGACAGGCACCGTCGTGCGGCACAGCGGCATACATTCGCCGCATCGTGGGTGAAACCGGCATCCGGGCGGCAAGGCGTCAAGCGATGGCATCGCGCCCGGGATCTGTGGCAAGGTGCTGTCAACATTGACATGATCCAATACCGGTGTCGAAGCAATCAGACCCTTGGTATAGGGATGGCGCGGATACCGTATCACATCGCTCGTCGTGCCAATTTCCATCATCCGGCCAGCATATAACACCGCCACACGGTCAGTGGTT
>NZ_CAXBVX010000185.1:0-1711 GCF_963979125.1 uncultured Candidatus Puniceispirillum sp. | reverse complement strand
CTATACGGGTTTCGGCAATGGCAATACAGCGCGTAACATTTTCGATCACCAAAGGACATTTGAAGCGAAGCCAAAGCTCGTCACGCAAATCAAATTTCGGCCAGCCAAGATAAGGCGCACTTTGTAAGGATTGTGATGTTTCGTTCAAAAATCCGGCAATTGCGAATCCAACGCCAAGCAGCCGCGATTGCGCAACCTTATGCAGCTTGCAAATCTTCGCAGCATGATGCGCAACCTCATCTAGCGTGCTAAATGGGTCGGCTGGCAATTTCGGGTAGAAAGAAACCTCATCAATCACCGTACCCAATAGATCGGTAAGGGTAACGCTGGCATGGGTGGCCAGGACAGTGACGCCAAGAACATAGCCGCCATCTTTATTGATCCATAAGCCAACACGCTTGCGGCCACGATTGAGGGAAACAACCGATGGCGCTCCCTCCTCAACAAGGCGCGAGCGAATCAGCTCACTCACAATATTGGTAATGGCCGCATTGGTAATGCCAACCGACGCCGCGATTTCAGTTCGATCAATACCCGGACTTTCATGGATCAAGGTCAACACTTTGCCACGGTTGGTTTGTCGCACGCCCTCAAAGTTTGTGGTGTTCTTATACATCGGTACTCAATTGCGCTTTATTTCATCTAAAAATCATGATTTATTTTTTAACTTAAATAAAAATAAGTCAAGGACTGACAATGAGCCAGAAAATCGACCATCAAAAGCCAAATATTGTTCTGATTATGACTGACCAGCAGCGCGCTGACACAATTGCCGAGCTTGGGCACCCTTGGATGCAAACCCCAAATCTGGACAGGCTGGTCAAACAGGGCACGTCCTTTACCAATTGTTTTGTGACCTCGCCGGTCTGTGTTTCATCACGAGCGAGTGTTTTCCTTGGCGCCTATCCGCACACCACCAATGTCTATACAAATTTTGAAACATGGCAGCCGAACTGGGTTAGCTGGCTTGCGCAGGCAGGCTATCACTGTGTCAATATTGGGAAGATGCACATAAACCCCTATGATGCCAAGGGCGGATTTCATCAACGATTTTTTGTTGAAAACAAGGATCGGCCGCTATTTCTGGAGGACCATGAACGCGCGCTTTACGACGAATGGGATAAGGCGTTAAAGGCGCGTGGACTGGAAAAACCATCCCGCTACACGCGGGTTAGAGACGATCGTGATGCTTTTTTAAAGAACCTCGGTTGTTTCACCTGGGAAACTGATGATGACATGCATCCAGATAATTTTGTTGGCGACACGGCGGTCTGGTGGCTCGAAGACCGCAAGGCCAGCAGCCCGTTTTTTTTGCAAATTGGCTTCCCCGGCCCACACCCACCATATGATCCGACAGATGAATTTCTGGCAATTTATAAGGATACCGAATTTCCCCATCGTGCCGCATCGCAGCAGGAATTGGCCCAACAGCCCAAGATGCACCAGCAGCTTCGTCAAAGTATGGTTGATTTCAACATAGATAGTGTTGCGTGGCGTGAAAATCTGACGGATGAAGATATCCAGCGGCTACACCGTTATTATGCGGCGAACGTGTCGATGATTGATCAGAAAGTTGGGCAGATCATGGACTGTCTCGACAAGCAGGGACATTTAGATAATACCATCGTCATTTTCTGTTCTGACCATGCCGATGCGTTAGGCGAACATGGGCATATTCAGAAATGGACAATGTATGATTGCGTGACCCGGG
>NZ_CAXBVX010000184.1:0-1725 GCF_963979125.1 uncultured Candidatus Puniceispirillum sp. | reverse complement strand
GAATACCAGTAAGCAGGTACATAATGTGCAGCATCCAAAACGCCGCGGTGTACCATCAGCTTCGATGGCAATCATGTCAGGCATTTCATCAACTAACCATTTTGGCGGGGTAGCGGTTGGCGTGCACATGGTTATTTTCAAACCTGCGTCGCTTAGCGTTTTGACTGCCCGATCAAGCCAGTCCCATGAAAAAATATCTCTTTTTGGCTCGATCCGTGACCACGCAAATTCGGCAATACGTACCCAGGAAATTCCCGCCGCAACCATGGCTTTGGCGTCAGATTCCCACATGTCTTCAGGCCAATGTTCGGGGTAATAGCAAACCCCAAGCGCTGGAAAACTATTATGCGGGTCAGATGACAATGACATCAGGCAGACGCCATAGTGGTGCTGAGCGTAACCCCATTGCTATCAAAGTGGTGCACTTTTTTGGCATCGAAAGTCAGATACATGTCTGCACCATGTTGCAGACCAGACTCGCCTTCTAGCTTGGCAGTGATTTCAACATCATTACCAAGGTCAATATAGGCCAGAGCATATTCGCCAAGCTGTTCGATATGCCTCAGCCTGCCATTAAGCTTGGCCTTGGCTTTGGTTGTATGGATCAGATGTTCGGGACGAATGCCAATTTCGGTCACATTATCTGGCGCTGATGTCAGGGCTTTGTGGGTTGTTGGAATGAAGTTCATTTTTGGGCTGCCAATAAATCCCGCAACAAATTTATTGGCAGGTGAATTGTAAAGTTCAAGCGGGGATCCAACCTGTTCAATATGTCCTGCGTTCAGAACCACGATCCGATCAGCCAATGTCATGGCTTCGACCTGATCGTGGGTTACATAGATCATCGTGGCATCAAGGTCATTGTGGAGCTTGGCTATTTCAATGCGCGTCTGCACACGCAAGGCAGCATCCAAATTTGACAGGGGTTCATCAAATAGAAACACCTTTGGATCGCGAACAATCGCGCGTCCGATAGCCACACGCTGGCGCTGGCCACCTGATAGATGCTTGGGCAAGCGTTTCAGATAATCGGTGATTTGCAAAATGCTGGCGGCACCATTTACGCGGCGTTCAATCTCTGGTTTTGGGGTTTTGCTTTGCCGCAAACCAAAGGCCATATTATCAAACACAGTCATGTGTGGATAAAGCGCATAGGACTGGAACACCATAGCCACGCCGCGTTCGGCTGGCACCACATCATTAACGATTTCATCATTGATCGTTAGGGTGCCACTGGAAATATCTTCAAGGCCAGCGATCATTCGTAATAGGGTTGATTTACCACAACCGGATGGCCCCACAAAAACCATAAATTCACCTGACTTTATGGTCAGGTTGAGATTGGCAATAACTTCGGTTTTGTCATAGGACTTATGAATATTGGTTAAAAGCAGATCAGCCATATATCTTTGTCTCGCCAATGTTTTTCATGCTGTTGGCGATTCCCAAATTGTTGTATTCAATTGGTGAAATTCTATCAGCCGCATATTGGCATTACCAACTATTTTGTAATTTAGCGCATGTTTTTATAGCACCTTGCCAGCCAAAAGTGTTGAATGGGTACATATCTGTTGTCATGGACAAAATTGATGGTTTGGAAGTGTTATGAATAAACCAGACATTCCGATTTTTGATGGTCATAATGATGTTCTATTTCGCCTGTTTCAAGCTGGTGGCCGCGACCATGCAAAAAGTTTTGTCACAGGCCGTGATGGTCATATTGAC
>NZ_CAXBVX010000183.1:0-1734 GCF_963979125.1 uncultured Candidatus Puniceispirillum sp. | reverse complement strand
ACCAAGCAAAGCGTAGATTGATAAGATGATCGCACTATAATAATTCCATCATCCAGCTGGAACAAAGTAATGGCCGAATTATGATTCAGGTTTTGTGACCTGTGCCATGGTCGCTTTCCAATGCCGACGACATAGCGTGACATATTTGTCATTGCCGCCGATCTCGATTTGCGCGCCGTCAGTAATCGGGGTGCCATCAGCATCCTGGCGAACAACCATCGTGGCTTTGCGCCCGCAATGACATATCGTGCGGATTTCACGAAGCACATCGGCAATCGCCAGCAAGGTGGCACTGCCATTGAAAAGCTGTCCCTGAAAATCGGTGCGTAATCCATAACACATGACCGGAATAGCCAGATCATCAGCGATGGCGCTTAACTGCCAGACCTGGGCAACGGATAGAAACTGCGCCTCGTCAATCAAGATACAGGCAAAGTTGGTATCCTGTGACAGACGTTCGACAAGGGCAAAAATATCGGTGCTGTCATCGAACATTTCGGCGTCAGCCTGCAAGCCAATGCGGGAGCCAATCTTGCCTTTGCCATTATCGCCCTGGGCGATCCGGTCATCAAGACGTGCGGTGAGCAATAATGTGTTCATGCCGCGCTCGCGATAATTATGCGACGCCTGCAACAGAATGGTCGATTTGCCTGCATTCATTGCCGAATAAGAAAAATATAATTTTGCCATGTGATCGTGTGATAAATTTGGTTAGCTTGTGAATGGTAAATATAGGTCGTTGCGGCTAAGATAACGGTTCATACGCTATCTGAATATGCGTGGGTAGGTGACAATCTGATTTATAGTGCGTTACATGGTTTTGATTATAACGCCCCTATGAGTGACGAAAAGGTTTTTTATGACAAGTAATCTGCATATTCTTGAACATCCGCTGGCGACGCATAAACTGGCAATCCTGCGTGACAAAGATACACCATCAGCATTGTTCCGTACAACGCTGGCACAATTATCATGGTTGCTGGCCTATCCAACCTTTGCCGCGCTAAAGCTGACGCCGCGCCAGATCAACACCCCGCTGGAGCCGATGATGACAGCCAGCTTGCCTGATCCGGCGCCATGTCTGGTGTCAATATTACGGGCAGGTAATGGCCTGGTTGATGGATTCAGCCAGCTTTGCCCCGAAGCCAGTATCGCGCATCTGGGTCTGTATCGTGATGAAGATACCTTGCAGCCAGTGTCTTATTATACGTCGGTGCCACAAGATATTGCCACGCGGCAGGTTATTCTGGCCGATCCGATGCTGGCCACAGGCGGCAGTGCGATATTGGGCATGGAAAAGCTGGTCGAGATGGGCGTTACAGATATTGTATTTGCCTGTCTAGTGGCATCGCCCGAAGGCGTCGCGTCATTGCATGATGCGTTCCCTGATCTGCCGATTTTCACAGGCTGTCTTGACCGCGAGCTGAATGAAAAGGGCTATATTCTGCCAGGTCTTGGCGATGCAGGTGATCGTATCTATGGCACCTGATTGGATGATGCTGGTCTAATCCGCGATCATCTTGTCACCATCGCTTCGCTTGGTGGATGATGCTTGATTCATTATTTTTTG
Organism: uncultured Candidatus Puniceispirillum sp.; assembly: GCF_963979125.1. NCBI lineage: Bacteria > Pseudomonadati > Pseudomonadota > Alphaproteobacteria > Puniceispirillales (SeqCode) > Puniceispirillaceae (SeqCode) > Puniceispirillum (SeqCode) > uncultured Candidatus Puniceispirillum sp. Next base: position 164 of record NZ_CAXBVX010000183.1, on the reverse strand, counting down.
GGCGCGATCATCTTATCAATCTACGCTTCGCTGCGATTGGATGATGCTTGATTCATGCCGCGATCATCTTTCGGCCTTCGATGCTCTCAGGCCGGATGATGCTTGATTTATGCCGCGATCATCTTATCAATCTGCGCTGCGCTTGATTGGATGATGCTAGGACA
>NZ_CAXBVX010000182.1:0-1845 GCF_963979125.1 uncultured Candidatus Puniceispirillum sp. | reverse complement strand
TGGAACGTGCAGGCACGCGGGCTGGCCATCAATATAATCTTTTAGGACATATAGGATCGAATGCCAGCGGCGTCATGGTCGAACCTTATCTGATTACACTGAATGAGGAATCAGATATTTTTCCAACCTTTCAGCATGACGGTATAGAGATGCTTTATATGCTTGAAGGTGAAGTAAGTTACCGACATGGCGACAATCTATATGTCTTGAAATCAGGTGACACTTTGTTTTTTGATGCCGATGCCCCGCATGGTCCGGAAATTTTGCATAAATTACCAGCGCGTTATCTTTCAATCATTTCCTATCCTCAGGTGCTTTGAAATCACTCTGGTATACATTAAAAAGCCAATTCTGCAGGGATCAATCCACGTAACGAATTACCCATAAATAATGCCTTAGCTTTTCGGGCATCATCTAAGGTCAGCACCGCCTCAATCGCTTGGTCAGCTTGCAACAAGCTCTCACGCAGGATGCCTGGCAACAGCCCACATTCAAGCGGTGGTGTTTTCAATATCCCATTCCCATCATCAATAAATAATGATGTGATTGTTCCTTCACATAATTCGTCGCGCTGATTGAGATAAATCATTTCATCAAATTGCGGCATATCACCACCGCAGAATGTTTCCCGATCCTCAGCATATAGATTTCGATTGCTGGTTTTATGCCGCAACCACATATCACCAGAATCTAATTTTGAGTCAGCTAGTCCCAATCGCCATTTCGATGTAACAGACAACGGTGCATCTGCAACGTCAACTTCAAGTTCACCATCTTCAAACAGGATGATGCGCACACGTTTATCATCAAGCACCCCCTTAAGCTCATTATCTAGAGTGGCATGAATTGCACGTGGATCAAACGGCATATCAAACCGCCGCGCTGAAGAAGCCATGCGGCGTAAATGCGCATTCCCTCGATCAAATCCACCTGGATCAAACTCTGATGCAGGCCGCCAACGCATGGTTTCGAAAATATGAAAATCTACCATTATCCTGACAACCTAACTAACTTTGGCTTTTTGACATATATGAACAAAATTCTGGATCATCGTCATACCATCCTCGGTCATAATTGATTCAGGATGAAACTGAACACCGTAAAGCTGAGCAGACTGATCCTCTACAGCCATGATTTCGGCTATTTCATCTGCCGTTTTAGCAACAATGTTAAGCGGTTTATTAGTTGCATTTTTATCAATAGAAAGAGAATGATAACGCCCAACTTTAGTATTTTGCTTTATACCAGAAAAAAGCCCCTGACCATGATGTGTGATTGGACTTGCTTTACCATGCGAAATTCTATCCGCGGCATTAACTTCAATCCCCATCGAACAAGCGATAATCTGGTGCCCCAAGCAAATGCCTAGAACCGGCACCTTGCCACGCATAGCCGCAAGAATATCAAAACTATTTCCCGATTCTTCTGGGCGACCAGGTCCAGGCGACAACACTAACCCTGTTGGCGCTTTATCGATCACGGATTGTACTGTAGCCATATCATTCTTATGTACTTCAACGGCAACACCTGTCGCGGCAAAATATTGGGCGATGATATAGGTAAATGAATCATAATTATCGATAATGGTAATCATCAACTGGCCTTTAACTTGGAATATGCTATTGAAGCCAATAATGGATTGCCAGCCATCATCACCCTCTCAAGAAACGCCATTTTTGCCGCACATTCGGCATATTCAGTATCGCCATTGGACTCATGCACGATGCCACCACCAACACCAAATTCTGCATGCCCATTAGCACTCACTGACAAGGTGCGGATAGCAACGTTGAAACACATATCACGATTAGGCAAAATATAGCCTATAGACCCTGTATAGATTCC
>NZ_CAXBVX010000181.1:0-1871 GCF_963979125.1 uncultured Candidatus Puniceispirillum sp. | reverse complement strand
CAATACCAGGCAATATGCTTGGCAAAGTAATACTCAAGAAAATGACCAACCATAACCATGAAATCTTGGTCGATTTGATGGCGTTTGGTGGCGGGATTAATTTCCTTTACCTGGCTTTGGCCTGACGGCCGTTGCTGATAAACGGAGATCATGGGTAGATAGTAAAGGTCCAATAACAGATTTGAAGCGCTGTTACTTTTGAAAGTCAATTTCACCGCGCATCATGCAGTCGATCATTGTTGATGAAAGTTCTGGCAAGTCTGGTGGTATCGTTGAGGCCTGCGGCAATCTTAGCCGTGACTTTGTCGCATCGACGCCATCACGCCGAACATAGCGCTCAGCATCCCCCTGAAATGCCACATAATCCCAATCTGGTTTTTTGCCCGGCACCTTGGCAATAAAGCTCCGGCGACGCTGGCTTGCGACAATTTTGGCCATCAGCATGTCCGGATCATAGCCATCCATGCCAATCTTTTTAAGCACGGCAAGAATTGGCGCATTGGACGCATATTCGGCAAGGTTAACGCGCTCATCGGGGTCAGCCTCCAGGTTAAACAAAAGATCAGGGTGGCCATGAGTATAAATATATTTATACTCACCTTTTTTGACCATACGGCATGGCACGCACGGTCCAATCGCCAGATAATCAGCGATCACATAATCTGCCGCTATACTCGCATTACCTGTCAGAAGTGGCATGAGACTATGCCCAGCTAACTCGGCTATCGCCGGGCGAAGCAGCGCTGTATCCTTTCCGCCAAAATCGATAAATGTCGGCAGCAAATCAATAAGCGAGCTGTTCGCATCAATTCGCATATTATTTGCAACGCGCCCATCCGATATAACTAGAGGTACACGTGCTGACCATTCCCAAAAACATTGTTTAAACCACATTCCACGCTCGCCCATCATCTCACCATGATCTGATGTGAAAATGACAATTGTGTCTTCGCGCAAACCCGTTTCGTCCAATTGATCCAGCATCTGCCCAAGTTTTTCATCAAGATAAGAAATCATCGCATAATAGGCATGGCGTGCATTTAGCAGATGATCCTTAGTTATGCTATGGCGGTGCCGACCATGTGCGAAGAACAAAGCCTTCGAAAAATAATCAAGCGCGGCAAAGGGAATTTCAGACACGGCTGGCAAATCAATATCCTTGTGATCATAGAGATCCCAGTAGCGCTGCGAAACATTAAAGGGTGTATGCGGGCTGGTAAACGAAACCACCCCAAAAAACGGCTTCTTATCGTCTGATCGGGCAAGGTCATAGATTTTACGAGAGGCCTGAAACGCCACGTCATCGTCATAATCTTCCTGCATGGTTCGGATACAGGGGCCAGCCTCAACAACCCCATTAAGAGCCGTACCTGATGGCACAAAGGCCGGGCCAGCCGACCAATCTGCAATCCATTGAAAGTCGGCCGGATAAACGTCAGTCGTCAGACGTTCTTCAAACCCATGAAGCTGATCAGGCCCAATAAAATGCATCTTGCCACATAAAAAGGTCTGATAGCCTTGCGCACGCATGAAATGCGCCATCGTTGGCAGTGATGATGCGATCTCATTTGCATTGTCATAAACCCCGATATCAGGGCTTAATCGTCCCGTCAGCATTGATGCCCGGCTGGGAACACACAAAGGATTGTTCGAATAATTATTGGTAAAGACGGCGCCTTGCGCGGCAAGCCGTTCAAGATTAGGTGTCTTGCAGACCCCATTGCCATAGAGCGACAGGGCTTGCGCTGCCAGTTGATCAGCCATCACTAGCAGGATATTTGGCTGATGACTCATTTGACACCCCCATCTGGACGCGCAAAACCAAAGCGGCTATAGGCTTCGGCAGGCGCGTCAAGTTTAACCATATTATC
>NZ_CAXBVX010000180.1:0-1879 GCF_963979125.1 uncultured Candidatus Puniceispirillum sp. | reverse complement strand
CAATATCGAGCCATTTTTCAACAAGGGCAGCGCTTTCTTCGGGGTCGGTCTTTTTCATCCGCAGACCAAAGTCAACATTCTTGGAAACGGTCAGCCATTCAAACAGGGCACCTTGCTGGAAAACCATACCGCGTTCTGCGCCCGGTGCCTCAATTGGCACGCCGCCAAGATCCAATTTACCGCTGGTTGGCGTGATAAAGCCAGCGACCATATTGAGTAATGTGGTTTTGCCACAACCAGATGGCCCCAGAACAGTTAGAATTTCACCATGTTTTAGGTCAAATTCGATATCTTTCAGCGCCTCTATTTTGGAACCCGACATCAGATCCCGAAATGTCATACAGAGGTCTTTGCAATGCAGGTCAGCCATTTACTTGAAATTCCAACTTTTAGCTAAGTAGCAAACAAGGCCCGACATGCGAGCCTTGTTCTATGTTTATGTCAGTTAAGTCTGATTAGTTAAGAAACTCACCAGTAATAACTTTGGCGATTTTTTGATCAACGTTCCAAGCACCAGCCTTTTTAAAGACCAGACCAAGAGATTCGGCTGCTGAAACACCTACACCGTTAACACCAAAATATTTTTCGTTTTGCTCATCTGGCGACAAAAAGATGAAAGTATCCATTTGGTCTTTTGTATCTTTTACGCTCATTCCTGCATCTTTAGCAACTTTTGCAAGTTGTGCTGAACTGCCACTCCAATCCGCGTTTGCCTCATGCGTAACCTCAAGGAAAGTTCTCAAAAGATCAGGATTTTTTGTTGCGAAATCTTCAGTGACGGATATTACATCAAAAGATCCGATGCCAGCATCAACCTTTTGTGCATCAGTCATGATTGCTGTGCCTACTTCAGCTGCTGCCTTGCTAGAATTTCCACCAAATATACAAGCCATATCAACATTGCCATCAGCAAGTGACTTGGCACCGTCAGCTGGCTCCTGGTCAACAATTTCTAGCGTTGAAATATCGACTTTGAAATGGTTCATGTAGCTACGAAATGCAAAGTCGGCCATTGTGTTTAATGGTACAGCAACGGTTTTGCCTTCAAGCTCAGAAGCATTTGACGCGTCAATACCCAGACCGTTTTTGATGTAACAGTTGTTTGCGGGATACTCCATTGCAACGGCAACCATTTTCAGCGGATGGCCTTGCTGAATCGCTGTTACAAATGGGGACAAACCTTGTGAGTAAGCAATATCAATATCACCAGCCAACATCGCTTCGGTCATAGCAGTGCCCGTTTTAAAATCAGTCCAGTTCACGTCAACGCCCATAGCTTCGTCATAGGCTTTCTCAACTTTTGCAATCTGGTTTGGGGTTGCCCATTCCAGGAAGAAAGCAACATTAACACTATCAGCGGCGTGCGATACAGTGGCTGTTGTAAGCGCCATTGCACCAACAGTCATTGCCATTGCAGTTCCTAAAATCTTTTTCATTCTTCAAGTCTCCCTTTCACATGCATTCATATCCAACTGTTTGGATATGCCGCATAAATTAATATTTTACGTCTATGATCTGATAGCCTATTCTGGATTTGCGAAGTTTACAAGCCAACAATATCGGCGACCTTCACTATAGCTTATTGTTACAATTGAATTTTATACTGTTCTGAACACGGCTGAACATGACGCATGTGAAACGAAACATAGTCACTATCACGTAATTCTGCAGACGCGTAGATTTTGCAGATGAAACAATGGCCATCTTCAGGAAACAGCTAGTAAGCCAAAGACAAATAACTTTTAACTTTGTCGTCCATCCGAGCGTATGCGATGGCGTGCTTCACGGCTTGCCAAGCTGTCTAGCTTTTAACCAGTGCGCCGCTCAGTTCTTTGTCAGAAATATAGCCCTTCACATTGCCTTTATCATCGATAACTGA
>NZ_CAXBVX010000179.1:0-1888 GCF_963979125.1 uncultured Candidatus Puniceispirillum sp. | reverse complement strand
GCCGTATCATCCGACATGCCGGTTGAAATCAGCACTGGCCTGCCCAGCCGGCAAGTATCGTCCACAATCGGCAGACAACTCAAAAGACCCGAAGAAATTTTATGCGCAACCGGCTTTAACTTATCCACCCATGCCAAGGTTTGCATATCGCCGCTGGTGGTAAAGACCTCAACACCGCATTCACGCGCAAGTTCGAACATATTAGCTGTTTGGGCGGGGGTTAGCGCACTACGGCTGAAAATATCATAGCTTTGCGTATCAGGCGCATAAGAGCGCTTGGCATCGACGGTTTGCAATTTTATGGCATCCGCACCCGCCTTGGCAAAATTGCGGATCATTTCGGCGCAAAGATCAACATTACCCTCATGGTTTATACCTATTTCAGCAATGACATAGGTGCGCAACGGCGTCACGCCATCACCATGAAATAGGCTATTAATGGTTACTTTAGCTGTCACGGGAACCTTGTGTTTCGCTGGCGTTACGATCAATATTCATGCAATTATCTTTTATATCATCAAAAATCGTCCGGCGACAAATGGTCTGCGCACCACTAAAGAATTGGGCAATAATTGCTGATCTTTGCAAAGATTTCGCCTGCCATTGCTGATGAATATCAGCCATGCTTTGCTGCAGAAAATCTTTCAAGCTATTCTCAAAATTCTTTGCCGACTGATCAAACAGGAAAAACGCTGCGCCAAATGCCTGTCGCGCCTCATCCGACAAACGCGCATCGCAATAATGGTCGATAAACAACAATGGTTTGCCCGTTGCCACAATCCACGACACGGTGCTGGTTGCCTTGCTGGTAATAAACATCTCATAACGATCTAGCAGGTAACGCAGATCCTCATGCGTACCAATAACCGACATATTAGATTGGGCCTTTACCGCTGCAATCACCGGGTCGGCATCCAGCTGCCGGATCGCTGGATATGGTTTGTAATCTATCGTTTTATCAGTGCTGCCAAAGACATCTTCGACAAGTGCTTGTTCAAAGGCACAAAGCGCGCCGTCACTAGCTGGTGGCACCCGGTTAGGCTTATGCCCCGAGTAGAGATTGGTCGAGACATACAGAATTGAGTTTCCATTATTGCTGGGTTTTTTAGCAATACGTTTGAATGGTGACGGCCAGTTTTTTGAGATTGTTTCGGGACTTTTGATTGCACAAAGATCTTTTGTAATCTTGGCTGCCATTGGGTTCATTGTGAAAAACAGATCACAAAAACTCGTTTCATATAAAACGCGCCTTTCATCGGCATCAGACAGGATCTCGCGCGTAATGCCGTGCTGGAAAGCCGCAATTTTAATGCCTGATGCCTGACAGGCATCCGCCATCGCCATTGCCGATGGGCCCTTGCTATAGCCCGAGATAATACATTCCAAATCTGAATAAAGCGCCAATTGCTGTGACCACGCTTTTCGCAAAAAATTATACTGGCCAATTTGAGTGGCCAAACGTTCCTGCAAAATAGTAACAGCACGGTCTTTTAAAAACTGTGTAGAAATTGCTGACAGACGATCCAAAATAATTGAATGACATGCATCAATTATCATCTGCGCCATCTTTAAATCTGCCACCATTGATCCGGCGTCAAGCTTTGGCTTGTTGATAAAGACCGGCTTGAAACCGTTAAGCAGACAGCTTGCTACGGCGTCACGGGCAAGTTCTGTTTGGCCAACAACACCTATCTTACCTTTCTTACTGGGCCAGACTGGTAGCCAGCGCTGTTGTGAAATTTTCCATAAAATGGCTTCAGGCCCGCCTAATTTCAGACGATCGGTAATGCTGGTATTAACTTCACCACGCGGCGCACGTTCATTATGATAGGGTACAGTCACGTCAATCAATGACACATTTTTACGACCCGATACCCAGTCAATCCAG
>NZ_CAXBVX010000178.1:0-1990 GCF_963979125.1 uncultured Candidatus Puniceispirillum sp. | reverse complement strand
CCTAAGTATTCGCAATATGTCGCCTGAGGCAAAAAAGCTGATTGCCCGCACCAAAACAACAATTGCCAATTTGAAAAAGCCTGATCCATCAATGACATTGGACGAAGCAGGCAAAAAAATACGCAACGCTTATATCAAGTCGGTTGACCGCATTTTTAAGCGTCTTGATGACGGCGTTATTTTCCCGTCCGTATCAATGCAAGGTATGCATCACGCTGTTGCCGATATTTATGGCGCTGTTGACGACGCAAAAGGTAGCCTGGGCATCATTGAAGCACTATTTTTTCCCGGGCAGGGAATCGTGAAATCACGTACCCTATGCACCGAACAAGGATCAGGGCGCTGGTTACCCAAACCAACCGATGTCGTTGCAACCTTTTCGCAACTGGCAAATCCCAATCTGGAAACTGGCGGCGGTTACAAAGGCACAACGTTGCTCTGGTGGAAATGGCTTTCCATTGCCGATGTGGTGGCTTTCTTGATTCCCGACGGGCTTGTCGATGTCTTGCCTGGAAGCTATGGCACTCATGGCACCGCCGGCGAGTTCAAGCCGAACTATAAAGACAAATTACTGGCGGTGGCGCAGGGCGACGTCTATCTAGGCTCTATCCCGATGCTGGACGGGCATATATGGGATTCGCTTTTCCGCGTTATTGTTGCTTTGGCCTTTGGCATCATTCTTGGCGTGCCTTTGGGAATTTATATGGGTATATCGCGGTTTTTCAAATCTTTCTTTGATCCGCTGATCGAGCTTTATCGTCCTGTACCGCCTTTGGCATGGGCACCATTGATTCTGACCATTTTTGGTATTCAGGATGATGGTAAAATCTTCCTACTTTTCATGGTGGCCTTTGCGATCATGGTCATTTCGGCACGTACAGGCGCATCCGGCACCCAGCTCTCAAAAATTCGGGCGTCGCATTCGCTTGGTGCAACGGATCAGCAGATCATGCGCTATGTCATCTTGCCAAATGCCATGCCTGAAATTCTGACTGGCATCCGCATTGCTGTCGGTGTTTGTTGGGGTACGCTGGTTGCGGCCGAAATGCTGGCGGGAACAACCGGACTTGGCTTTATTGAAAATGTGGCGCGGACAGTGTCGGATTATGAATTAATCTGGGTTACAATCATTCTGCTCGGAATGCTTGGCCTGTTGTTTGATATCATGATGCGCTGGATTATTGGCAAAACAATACCATGGCGTGGCAAAGGCTAAGCAATGTTTGCCACCTGAATGTGGCCTGACATCGCCTCACATTGGCGCAAACTGTCCGGTGGTGGCCATTTTTGCCTATAAAGCAGCTCAAGGTGCTTGTTGAAGTTGTGCGACGCTTTGCATGATCGCTAAAGCAAAAATCGAATTGAAGTCGTTCATCAGCTAGTCTAATTTACTTTATCATTTCATTATAAAAGAACAGTGCCATGTCCAAAGTCAGCTTTAACAAACCTTTTACCCAGCAGGAAGCCATTCCCGAAGACGGAATCGCACGTGCAGTAGAAATTATGCGTAGCGGTCGTCTGCATCGCTATAATCTGGTCGCTGGTGAGGATAATGAAGCCAGCTTGCTGGAACAGGAATATGCCACATGGCAGGAAGTTGATTATTGTATTGCCGTGACCTCGGGCGGTTATGCAATCCAGCTAGCTATGCGTGTGTGCGGCGTTAAACCAGGCAACAAGGTGCTGGCCAACGCTTATACGCTGGCACCGGTACCTGGCGCGATCCATAATGTTGGCGGCGTTCCCGTCTTGGTCGATATTGATGATAATTATCACATTGATCTTGCTGATCTTGACGCCAAGGCAGCCAGTAGCGGTGCTAAATATCTTCTATTGTCGCATATGCGTGGTCATATCGCCGATATGGATCGGGTTGTCGAAATTTGTGACAAACATGGCATAACATTAATCGAAGATTGCGCGCACACGATGGCAGCGAAATGGCGTGGCATACGGTCAGGTAATTTTGGCAAAGTCGCCGCCTTTTCAA
>NZ_CAXBVX010000177.1:0-2067 GCF_963979125.1 uncultured Candidatus Puniceispirillum sp. | reverse complement strand
ATCCACATTCCAAGCGCCAGGCTTTTTGAAGACCAGGCCAAGAGATTCGGCTGCAGCGGCAGCAATGCCGTCCTTGCCGAAATAGTCACTCTGCTGTTCTGCAACACTAGGGAAAACGAAGCCAGCCATCTGGCCTTTCGTTGTGTTAAAGTCCATACCCGCGTCAGCTGCAACTTTTCTGACTTGTGCGTCAGAAGCTGTCCATGCGGCGTTAGCTTCGTCAGTCACTTCAAGGAAGGTACGCAGAAGATCAGGGTTTTCTTTAGCGAATGATTCGGTCACTGACACAACGTCAAACGAACCGATACCAGCATCCATCTTTTCCTGTGACGACATGATTGGCTTGCCAACTTCGCCAGCTGCTGCTGCCGATGCGCCACCAAAGATACATGCCATAGCTACTGAACCGTCAGCCAAAGATACTGCACCGTCAGCTGGCACCTGATCGACGATTGTCATTGTTGATACATCAACATTGAGTGCAGCCATCTGTTTCCGGAATGAGAAATCAGCCATTGTGCTCAACGGTACAGCAACAGTTTTGCCTTCAAGCTCGGACGCGTTTGCCGAGGTGATACCAAGGCCATTTTTGACAAAACAGTCGTTCGCTTCATAGATAACAGCGATAGACACCATTTTTAACGGTGCGCCTTGCTGGATCGCGGTGACAAATGGTGCCAGTCCCTGTGAGTAGGCAATATCAATATCGCCTGCCAGCATGGCTTCGGTCATCTGGACGCCTGTTGAAAAGTCAGTCCAGTTCACATCAACACCCATCGCCTCGTCATAGGCTTTGTCAACTTTTGCAATCTGGTTTGGGGTGGCCCACTCCAAGAAGAAAGCAACATTAACGCTATCAGCGGCGTGCGACACGGTGGCTGTTGTAAGCGCCATAGCGCCAACAGTCATTGCCATTGCAGTTCCTAAAATTTTCTTCATTATTCAAGTCTCCCTTTACATATGCATTCATATCCAATTGTTTGGGTATGCCACATCAATTAATATTTCAGGTCTATAATCTGATAGCCTATTCTGGATTGGTGAAGTTTACAAGCCAACAATATCAACATTCTTTAAGGTAGCTTATTGTTACAATTAGATTTTATACTATTCTTAATACGGCTGAACATGACGCATGTGAAACGAAATATGCTCACAATTACGTGATTGTTAGGTGCGGAATTATGAAGGCACGTGTTCATGATGGCATGTGATACGCGAATGCGGGGCTTTAACCAATATGCTACGCTGCCTAGCCTTTGGCCAAAGCACTGCTCAATTCTTTGTCAGAGATATAGCCCTTCACATTACCTTTATCATCGACAACCGAAATCACATGACGTTTTTCCAGTACGCTTGGGATGAAATCTTCCAGAAATGTCTCAAGATGCACGGGTTCGGTCTTGCGCTTGCCAAGCGTGAAGCCTGCCAAGCTGGTCATGATTGTTTTGGCGCGAAGCACGCGTGATTTATTCACATCAGCCACAAAGGCGGCAACATAATCATCAGCCGGTTTGAGAACAATATCTTCTGGTTTGCCGACCTGTACTAGGCGGCCACCATTCAGAATGGCAATTTCGTCACCAAGCCTCAGAGCTTCGTCAAGGTCATGTGTTATGAAGACAATGGTCTTGCGCATTTGTTTTTGTAATTCGATCAACTGACGTTGCATTTCTGAGCGGATCAAAGGATCAAGCGCGCTAAAGGCTTCGTCCATAAGCAGAATATCAGGGTCAGTTGTCAAGGCACGGGCAAGACCGACACGCTGTTGCATACCACCTGATAGCTGTTCGGGATACTGATGCTCGAAACCCTGCAAGCCGACCAATTCAATTCGTTTCATTGAGGATTCATGCCGAGCATCTTCTTCAATGCCCTGTGCCAATAGACCAAACCCGACATTATCAAGCACCGTCTTATGTGGCATCAGACCAAAGCGTTGGAACACCATGCTCATTTTTTTGCGCCGGAATTCCTGAAGCTGAATTTTGTCCAGCGTCATGATGTCCTTACCATCCACGATGATTTGACCTGCGGTTGGATCAATCAACCGGTTTATATGACGGA
>NZ_CAXBVX010000176.1:0-2090 GCF_963979125.1 uncultured Candidatus Puniceispirillum sp. | reverse complement strand
CTGCTTCTGCCTCGGCATTGATAGCGTCCTGCATGGTTCCGCCGTCGATTGGAAAATAGCCCGGGCGTTGCCAGCGTGCGCCAGCCTCATACATGACAGCGCCATGTTTTTTGTTCCATTCGGTAATTGGTGTATGCCTGAAGGGAAGAACAACGTTGCCATTCCGTTGTCCAGCAATGGCACCAAAATCTACCGGTGTGAAAGGAGAGCGGAAGGTAGTTGTTCCAATATCTCCGGGGCTTTTATTGCTGACTTCAGCCATGTGTCCAATGATATTGACGTTGCCTGTTTTGCCCTGATCAATACCCATGCCTGCAGTGGTATAGCGTTTTACATGCTCGACAGTGTCAAAGCCCTCGCGCATGGCAATGCCGATATCATCAAGTGTGACATCATTCTGAATATCGACAAAAGCCTTATCGCCGGGTTTAAGGCCGTCAACATGCCAAAGCGGTTGCAGATTGTAATCAGCCACTGAATCTATTTTGGGCATCGTCATGGCAGGATTGGTAAACCCATATTCTGCAAGGCTGGTGGTAATTTTTACTGTAGTTTCCGCGATGGCATCAACTATATTCATCTTGCCATCAGCCGCACCTATGCTCACGACTTTTTGCATTGGCTTGTCTGGAACAAAACTGGCCAAATCATCATCATAGGCAAGGGAGCCGCGCGATTGCGAGAATAGATGCACAGCCGGATTCCACCCCCCAGATATGGCTAATAGGTCACAATCAAGGCGTGTTGTTTTGCCATCTGCATCACTGATACTGATAGCATTGAGATGTTTGGCGCCATGCGCAGTAGTTATCTGATGCATTGCATGTATGGGTATATCAAGTCCGTCCTTTTCCGCGCCAATGCTATCTAATGGGCGGCTATCGATAATAGCAACGACATCCTTTTTAGCAGTCTGAAGATCATGTGCCAGTGCGTAGGCGCTGCTATTATTAGTAAAAATAACGATACGGCGACCAGGCGTTACAGCAAATTCATTGACATAACGCTGCACAGCTGACGCCAACATTATCCCCGGTCGGTCATTATTGGCAAATATAAGATTTCGTTCAATCGCGCCAGTGGCAAGGACAACCTGATTTACCCTGACTTTCCAACCTCGCTGGAAAACGTGATCTGCAGCAGGATTACGTTCTGTTACCAGAAGCTGATTATCCTCTCGATAGCCCCAAGCGGTAGCATCTTGAAGAATGGTGACGTCTGGATTGGCATCAAGCTCGGCAATGATATCCGTGACCCAATCATGCGCTGGTTTACCATTAATTAGGGTCTGACTTTTCCGCAAATAGCCGCCTAGGTGAAGGTGATCATCAACAAGCATTACCCGCGCTCCGCTTCGACTGGCAATCAGCGCTGCAAGTAATCCGCAGGCACCGCCGCCAACAATAAGAATGTCGCCATACCAATAGCGTGTTTCATAATGCTGATCCGGAATGCGGTCATCAGGTGCTGCCGCAAGACCTGCGGCTCGGCGAATTGATGGCTCAAAAAAATGCCAGTTTGGCCACATGAAGGTCTTGTAATAAAACCCTGCTGGTAAGAAACGTGAGAAGAGCTGGTTAATGCCCATCAGATCAAAATTGGGTGATGGCCAGCAATTGACCGATTTGGCACGCAGACCGTCAGATAATTGCACCGTGGTTGCTGCGTGATTTCCAGCTGCATTTTCACCAAGTAGCTCGACAAGACAGGATGGTTCTTCAACACCTGCACCCATGATGCCACGAGGGCGATGATATTTAAATGAGCGGGCTGTTAGAAACACGCCATTTGCAAGCAATGCCGAGGCTAGCGTATCCCCTTCAAATCCAAAATATATCTTATTGTTGAATTCAAATTTAATGGATTTTGAGCGGTTGATAGCGCCGCCTGTTGAATGCCGGAAAGGTTGCTGCGTCATATGCTTTTCTCATCGGCTTTGACTACATTATGCGTGACCGTGTGACGGTTGACAGTAAACCATTTGCCACAGCCCTTTGCGTGCCACCATTTTTCTTCAACATAGCCAATCGGGTTAACAGATACTGTAAGCCAGTCAACCCATTCTGTATCGCTGATGCTGTCGTCAGGAC
>NZ_CAXBVX010000175.1:0-2099 GCF_963979125.1 uncultured Candidatus Puniceispirillum sp. | reverse complement strand
GCGCTTCGGTCAGATGCAATGCTGGTAATGGTAACTGGAACAATCTAAAAAGTCACTGGGTTGAGTGGTGGTTACCGGTAGCCAGTGACGTTGCTGTAAGCCCAGGTTTTCGGAAAAATACAGAAAATATCGTTGAAATTCGAGAACAACGACTTGTACGTCACCTCAATGAAGCCATATTTGCCAAAAGTAAAACTGTTGCGGGATGTTCTCCAAAACTAGTCGAATCTTTGGCTAAACAACGTTGATAAGCATATTAGCATTCATCACAACATCAAAATCATGTCATTAGGACTTTAAAATCCGATTAGGTTATTAACCAAACCCTGAACTTAACAACACGTTAACTAAAGAGCATTTACTTCCTACAGACAGCTTTCCAATAGCGCGCGGGTGTTGTCCGCTGTCATCTCGACCGGATTACCGCCCACGCTTGGGTCAGCCAGTGCCGAGGCAACCAGACTATCAATATCGGGATCATGCACGCCCAGCGCGGTCAGATTTTCCGGAATGCCCAGCGTGCGGTTCATCATGCTGACAAAATCATGAAACCCGTCAAAGCCGCCTTCAATACCCATATAGCGGGCGGCCATCTCGATCTTGTCTTCAATAGCTGGGCGGTTAAAGCGCAACACCGCCTGCATGACCACGGCATTGGTCGTGCCATGATGCGTATTATGCACCGCGCCTAGCGGGTGCGCCAGCGCATGCATCGCCCCCAGCCCCTTTTGAAAGGCTGTCGCGCCCATCATCGCGGCGCTCATCATCTCACCGCGCGCGGCCAGATTGCCACCGTCATGAAAGGCGATCAGTAGATTGTCCTTGACCAGCCGCATCCCCTCAAGCGCAATGCCTTGGCTCATCGGATGGTAATGCGGCGAGCAATAAGCCTCAAGACAATGCGATAGTGCGTCCATGCCGGTGCCAGCCGTTACAAAACCGGGCATACCCACTGTCAGTTCGGGATCGGCAATCACCACGGCAGGCAAGATTTTCGGATGAAAAATGATCTTCTTTTCATGCGTTTGCGCATTTGTAATAACCGAAGCGCGCCCCACTTCAGACCCAGTCCCAGCCGTTGTTGGCACCGCAATAATCGGCGCAATCGCATCGGCATCGGCGCGCGTCCACCAATCGCCTACATCTTCAAAATCCCATAACGGGCGTGTCTGTCCCACCATAAAGGCGATCACCTTGCCAAGGTCAAGCCCCGAACCACCACCAAAGGCGATAACCCCGTCATGCCCGCCCGCGCGATATGCGGCAATACCATCATTGACATTACCTTCCGTCGGGTTCGGATCAACCTCGCTAAACAGCCCCTTACCCAGACCAGCCGCTTCCATCAAATCGAGCGTCGCAGTTGTAATCGGCAGGCTGGCCAGCATTTTATCCGTCACCAGAAGCGGCTTTTTCATACCTGTTACGGCACAAGCATCGGCAATTTCAGTAATACGGCCAGCGCCAAAACGGATTGCGGTGGGATAGGACCAGTTAGCTGTCACAGTCATTATAATGCCTTTTTAAAATGAAAAGATTTTGGCCTTGTCACATTATGATAGCCAATTTCGGATAGGCCGCCACCGCGCCCTGTATCCTTGCAACCTGTCCAGCATAAGGCCGGATCAAGATAGTCACAACGATTGACAAAAACGGTGCCGGTTTCAATCAGATCAGCAATCGCCGTCGCGCGCGTCATATCATTTGTCCATAAAGACGCGGTCAGACCAAAATCACTGTCATTCATCAGTCGCACAGCCTCATCATCGTCTTTCACCTTCATGATTCCCACAACCGGACCAAAAGATTCCTCTCGCATCACCCGCATCGAATGGTCAACATCAACTAGAATTTGCGGCATCAGATAGGCGCCATCATCCTCTGGAAACAACGTTGGATCGATCAAGGCTTTGGCACCGGCATTTATCGCCTCGGCTGTTTGCGCGCGCACCTCATCGGCAAAGCGCGCCTGTGCCATTGGCCCCAATGTTGTGTCCGCATCTAGTGGATTGCCCAGCTTATAGCCGTTTACAATATTTACTGCCTTTTCGACAAATTCATCATACAGGCTTTCGGTGACATAAATTCTCTCGATCCCG
>NZ_CAXBVX010000174.1:0-2154 GCF_963979125.1 uncultured Candidatus Puniceispirillum sp. | reverse complement strand
AGCTGCGTTGCGAGACTTAAGTTTCATAGCAATGATTTTATAGACATCAAGGCCAGTGATATCAGCAATTTCCTCAAAGGTGAACGATGTTTCCTTGAGCAATATATTGGCGTGAGTGTCCGGGTTACGTCGAGATTTGCTGTTGGTCCGACGCGCGTTTGCAGCTTCCAAGGCAGCTGCCTTAGCTTCTTCGGCTTTGTCTAAACCGCGATCTTTGGCTTTGTTCACCGCATTTTGCCAGCGTTTTTTTTCTTCTTCTGGGCTCAGTTGAGTTTGTGCCGTATCGCCAGTGTCTGAGCTTTTACGGGGCCTTTGGTGGTATTCTTGGCGCGGCATAGCCTTTTTATCGTCATCAGTGCCTTCAGCCGGTGCAAAGCGAGCAGCTTCTTCCAAAGTCATGTCATGCTTTTGGGCAATGCGTGTCGCGGCTGCGAGCGCGTTTTCACGTTCGCCTTTGTATTTGCTACTATTGGCAAGTTCCAGCAAATTGCGAAAACGGTTTCGTTCAGATTCTGTGAATACGGTACTGATGGCGGACCTCAAAATGTCACTTTACTAGAACCCTCAGTATAACAGACATTATGCCTTAAAGGGTTAACGCCAGTATGAGAGCTGACGTTGAAGTTATTAATATAGAGTTTGGCATGAATATGCGAGCGCAATTTACGTTATTGGAGCTATAACAGGCATGCCCTGACTGCATAACTCATTAACTGTCGAATCCAGGTGCAATGCGCGCATCTAAACGTAGGCAGGCTGGCCAATCTTTTTTGAGGGCTTTTTCTGGGTTTAGGCCATCAAGCTGACTGGCAGCATATTCCAAAACGTCTTCATCAGGCATATTGATTTCACCGCCTCCCGTCATTGCCGCAAGCTGACCTTGGCAAGCAAGTTCCAGGAAGTGGTGGAGAACAAAGGTGTGGCCCACAGAACTTGAGCATATTAGGCAGCCGTGATTGCGCATCAGCATGACGTTTTTATCACCTAGATCGCGAAATAAAGGCGCGCGAAGTTCTTCGTTAAATTCAAAGCCATGAAAATCATGATAGGCGAGCTTTTTATAAAAAGTCAGCGCGTATTGGTTAATGGGCAGGAGGCCTTGCTTTTGCGAGCATACCCCCATGACGGCCAGTGAGTGGGTATGAAAAGCAGCGTTTACATCTGGGCGTTCTTTCATAACACCACAATGGATAACAAAGCCGCCGCCCCAAAGTTGTGGCGTGCCTTCGGTTATCGGATTGCCATCCAAGTCGTATTTGAGCAAATTGGATGCCGTAACTTCGCTGAACATAATATCGACTGGCTTGATCAGTATGTGGTCAGGGTGACTAGGAACACGGGCAGACAAATGATTGTAGGTTAAATCGTCGAATCCGAAATGCGAGATCAAGCGATAAGCAGCAGCAAGGTCAATCCGCGTCTGCCATTCCTCTTCGTTGACTGAACTGCGAACATCGTTGGTACTGGATATTTATTGTAGAGACATTTAAAGTTCCTCCCTAATATAGGTTCGCGTTGGATTTAGTATTTATTAGATTATCAGGCACTTCATCTTGGTTCAAATGCTCTAGACGTTTAGAATTTCAAAATAAAATTTCATTGAGGGTAATATGACAGATCAAATCGCACCTAAATTCCGCCGTGTGGTGACGGGACATGACACCAATGGTAAAGCAAAAGTCATCATTGATGATCTTATACCCAATGTCAGTAGTGGCCGACCAGGTCAAGGTGCACATGTTATTTGGACAACAAATGAGCTGCCAGTTGAGTTTGCTTCTGATGAGGTGGACAAAGGCGCGCGTGATATTGGCACTACAATTGATGGCGGAACAGTTTTTAGAATTGTTGAGTATGGACCAGGCGTCTCACCCCGAAATCACCGCACAGAATCGATTGATTATGCCGTTGTCATTTCGGGTGAAATTAACATGGGCTTGGATGACGGAGCGCAGGTTCATTTAAAAGCCGTTGATGTACTGGTACAACGCGGCACGATCCACAATTGGGAAAACCCTGGGGCGGAGCCGTGTGTCATCGCGTTTACACTAATTAGCAGTAAGCCGCTTGAAGAAGTTGGCTGGGCAGTTGGGTGAAACGAATAACTAAGCCGCTGCAGAAAGTCTTCTAGCTTTGGTCAATTTCTTGGCATGT
>NZ_CAXBVX010000173.1:0-2276 GCF_963979125.1 uncultured Candidatus Puniceispirillum sp. | reverse complement strand
AGATGGGCGGGCTGGAAGAACGGCTATACCGGCATCGCTGTGTCGAGGCATGGGCGATGGCGGTACCCTGGACAGGGGTGCCGCTGGCGAATCTGATTGCGCTGGCCAAGCCGTTGCCCGAAGCCAAATATCTGCGGATGGAAACGTTTCTTGATCCCGATGTTGCGCCCGGGCAAAAGCAGGGCTGGTATCCGTGGCCTTATGTCGAAGGGCTGACCATCGCCGAGGCGCAGAACGAGCTGGCTTTTCTGGCGACCGGCATCTATGGCAAAAACATGCCGAACCAGAATGGCGCGCCAATCCGGCTGGTGGTGCCGTGGAAATATGGCTTCAAATCGATCAAATCGATTGTCCGCTTTAGCTTTACCGACACCAAACCTGTGTCATTCTGGCAGGAGCTGGCTGGCACCGAATATGGGTTCTGGGCAAATGTGAATCCGATGGTGCCGCATCCGCGCTGGCCGCAACGTACCGAGCGCTTGCTAGGCACCGGACAACGGGTGAAAACCGAGATTTTCAATGGCTATGGCGATCAGGTGGCGGGGCTGTATGCCGATATGACGTTCGACGACCCGCGAACGCTGTATTTTTAGGTGGATTGGGCTGACGCTTCAATTACCGTCTCAAAATATTTAACGGCAAGCGGGTTTGGAGAGATCAAACAAAGAAAAGAATATAGGCTCATTGCGAATCATGGCAAAAGGTTGCCAGCTAGTCAAACTAGCGTACACCACCATAAATTCTTTAAATCCAGTATATCCGCCGAAAGAGTTCTTGGCATTTATTTCACCAGTTACGATGTAGCCATCTTTGAGCCCATTTACGAAGCATAGTTTAGATATTTGCGCTGACATTGGATCTTTCAAATCCTTTAACAGTTCTTCTTTGCCAGCTTTTGCCCAAAAATCTTTGGCATTCTTGAATTCTAAAGTGGTTGCGCTAGCTTTTGTGATCCCCGCTAATGCAAAGATCAAAATAATTCCTAACTTCGAAGCGTATTTTACAGATTTGATTTGCATTTTATGCTCATTGGCATCTTTTGATATCTTACTATAAAAAATGAAGTGACAGTCTACTGACGCAATCAAGGGTTGTTATTCTTGAATGTAATTCTTTCATTATTTTGAATGAGTTGGACGTTTTCACATAGGAACTTCGACATAATTTAAGTTAAGAATCGCTGAGACCGTTTCTTGATCTTCTATGATGTAAAATCCAGAATACGGTGCATGACTGAATTTTTCACCAATGATTGGCTTTGCATCAGGTCTGGGTGAGGTAACGAGCCAAGCTTGTTTAATCTTTATGCCAAATGGCCAACGAAATTCACCATCTTTATAGCATCCAGCATCAGCCTTAATAAGGGGTTCTGTGCGCACTACAGTCCGATCAAGTAGCTTTGCACTTCCTAGAATCTTTCCTTGGTCTCCTGATTCTCCTGCTTTGCTACCCACATAAATCACAAAGTCCTTTGAACCAAAACTGCGTGCTAAATCAACAGCTGTTTTTTCACTTCTGAATGATACGACAGGCCATGTTTTTGGCGTGAAGCCATGCATATGTGTTACAAATAATCTCATTCGTCTTATCTCCCCTATCTTGAGTGCCAGATTATGTGACACATAGGAGAGGATAGAAAATAAAGGTTAATTTAACGTTAATGAAAATGGTAAATTTTTGAAACTCTAACCCCGTGCCAGCATGTTGGTGAGCTGGGCGCAGATGGCTGGCATGTCATCAAGCGGGATAAAGTCATGATCGGGGATCACATCGCCAAGCGGCACCGTATGCCCGCCACGCATCATCGCATCATGAAAGGCGGCAAGGCGGCCGGTTTCGATCGTCGAATGAGCAGAACTGGTTGTTGCGCTGGTGGGGGCATCACTGGTGGCGATATCGCTATGCCAGTCGGCGACCATGACAGGGGTGCCGGTGATGGCGGCCTCGCTGGTCATATTGACCGAGTCCGAGGTGACGATAATCGCATCGGCAATGCCCAGAATACCCGGATAGGGATTGGCATCCTGCGGCGTGGCAAGGCGGTGGCGCGTGTGCGTATCATTCAGCGCGAGGGTTTCGGTCAGCTGCCGGATCAGATCAGGCGGGGTGCGGCGTGATGGCACGATAGCCAAGCTGGCCCTGGTCTGGCGGGCAAAAGCATCAAGCCTTGCCACCATGCGGCTGGCCATGGCAGGTGAAATCTTATAGCGCCGGTTATCGCCGCCAAGCATCACCACAACGCGCGGAAAGGCAGCATTTTTCCATTTTGGCGCAAG
>NZ_CAXBVX010000172.1:0-2309 GCF_963979125.1 uncultured Candidatus Puniceispirillum sp. | reverse complement strand
AAAAATTGCCTTTCGATGGATCGGGTTATTTTGTCTATGTTAGAGCTGAAGATGTTCAGATTGATGATACTGGTTCTTTAAGTGGTGAAGTCGAAACTATTACATTTTTGGGTACGCATTATCGAATTGGGATAAAGGGTATTATACCCAATGTTTTGACATCAATATTTGTAGGGCAGCGTGCTCCTGAGATTGGCAGCAAAATAAAAGTAAACATCAAACCTGAAACTTTGATGCTTTTACCCGAGGGAGTTGCTTAGAAGTGACTAAGATAATCCAAATTTCAGATCCACATATAGTCCCTGATGGCCAACTCGCTTACGGTAAAGTTAATACTAAAGAAGCACTTATATCATGTGTTGAAACCATTAATCGAATTATTCCTGAAATTGGGCCAGTGGACATGGTTATTGTTACAGGCGATTTAACTGATTTTGGTACTTGTGAGGAATATGAAATCTTTCGTGATATAATGGCTGATCTTTTGATACCATATCAGGCGATCCCGGGAAATCATGACAATGTAACAGAAATGCGCAAAAGCTTTTCTGATCAGCATTGGATGCCAAAATCGGGTCCCATTAATTGGACTGTTAATTTTGATCAGATGGCCATAATTGGCTTAGATACAAATGTTAACGGCAAGCCCTATGGACAACTTGCTGAGACAACTCTTGATTATTTGAAAGAAAAGCTAAAAAATTTAAATCAAAAGCCTGTTATTGTTGCAGTTCATCACCCTCCAATATTTACAGGTATTAAAAAAATGGACGATAACAATCTTCGCGAAAGCAAAAGGCTGAAAACTCTTCTTTCAGGTTATCAAGGTGAACTGAAGTTAGTTTGTGGTCACCTACATCGAAATATATCAAAAAAATTTGGAGACGTTATCTGCCAGATTGCGCCTGGTACATCTCATGCAGTTTCTTTAGATTTTCGCAACAATGTTCCGAATTGTCTTATCAAAGAACCCAGTGCTTTTTTAATTCATGAAATTCGAAGTGGTATTTTAACTCATAATATCTTTATAGGACAGTTTGACGGCCCCCATATGTTTTATCCAGAAACAGGCTAATATTTAAATTAAAATTTAAAATCTATCAAAACGGAGATGATGTAATCACTTCAACACAAATATTGATGAACTTGCTTGGGGCTTCTGCGCTTTTGTTATGGGGCATGCGGATGGTGCGCATTGGTATATCGCGCGCGCTAGGCAAGCGTCTCCAAAAAACGATTGGTAATGGTATGTCTAATCGGTATGTCGGTTTTACCTCAGGCATGCTGGTGACGATGGTCTTGCAAAGCAGTATGGCAACGGGCTTGATAATAAGCTCATTCGCGTCACGTGGAGTCGTTACAACAGCAGCTGGTCTGGCCATTATACTTGGGGCTGATGTCGGCACGACTATCGTTGCTCAAATTTTGTCATTCGATATTAGCTGGCTGATACCTGTACTAACTTTGGGTGGTGTTGTTGTTCATTTTAGTTCCAAGAATGACTCACGTCGTCAATGGGCACGTGCAGCTATAGGTCTTGCTTTAATGTTGATGGCGCTGGGTATGATTTCCCAATCTTCAACGCCGATGCGGGATGCGCCGATTTTGCAAGATATTTTCAGATCTCTGGAAAATGACTTTCTGCTGGCAATCATTTTAATGGCACTAATAACATGGCTAGCGCATTCAAGTCTGGCGATGGTGCTGCTGATTATATCACTTGAAGCAGGTGGCGTTATTTCGATTTATATGGCACTCATTCTGGTAATTGGTGCGAATCTTGGTGGTGCAATTCCAGCAATTATAGCGAACTGGTCAAAAGGAAATAAGGCTCGCCGGTTACCAGTTTCAAATGCGGCTTTTAAACTAATTGGTTGCGTTATCCTTCTTCCTTTTCTTGAACAAATAACATCATTTTTAGTACTATTGAGTGATGACAATACCAAGTATGTTGTTAATTTTCATACTTTATTCAATGTTTTAATTGCGGCTGGGTTTATCTTTTTCATTAATCCTATTGCCAGAATTGTTGAAAGACTCTTACCTGAAGATCGCGCTGAAAAACTTGAAGTTGCCCCACAGCACCTTGATTATGATAATATATATGATCCATCGATAGCGATTGCCAGCGCGACATTGGAAACAGTCCGCATGGGGCATATGATTGATGCCATGTTGCTTAAAAGCCTTGGGGCCATAGAAAAAAGTGACCGTAAAGCTGTGCGTGCGGTTATGAAAATGGATAATGATGTTGACCGTCTGCATGAGGCGATAAAACTATATGTTACGAAAGTAAGCCGCGCGCCCCT
>NZ_CAXBVX010000171.1:0-2335 GCF_963979125.1 uncultured Candidatus Puniceispirillum sp. | reverse complement strand
TCAATCTTGCCAAGACGCGCCAACACCACACCTTTACTGCCAAGCGACAGAATTTTCAGCGATACCTTTTGGCCATCCTCCAGATACACTTTATCAAAATGCCCAAGCGATTCTGGTGTCTCGGTAAACGGCTTTATTTTCACATTGCCGCGCACACCATGACTTCCCATGATCGCGGCAACCGAAATCCAGCCCTTTTGCTGCGGATGACCTTTTGGCATTAACCCTCAGCCTTTTCCTCTTCGGCAGGTGCTTCAGCAGGTGCCTCTTCAGCTGGTGCTTCAGCAGGTGCCTCTTCAGCAGCCTCTTCGGCAGGTGCTTCGGCAGGTGCTTCGGCAGCGGCAGCTTTTTCAGCGGCAGCAGCTTCGGCGGCCGCTTCGGCATTAGCCGCAGCTTCGGCTTCACGATCCAAACGCTTTTGGCCAGGTGCAGATTTCTTTGGCTGATCGCGCCTTTCAACAGCAGGTGCCAAACCAGCAGTCGCCAGCATCTTTTGAACACGTTCGGTTGGCTGGGCACCTTTGCTCATCCAGAATGAAATCCGTTCGTTATTCAGCGTCACACGCTGTTCATGATCCTTGGGCACCATTGGGTTATAGGTACCAACGCGCTCAACATAGCGACCATCACGTGGCGATGATGCTTCGGCAACAACGATACGGTAAAATGGACGATTTTTCGCACCACCACGTGCAAGTCTGATTTTCAATGCCATGAATTTTTCCTCTCACAGGCTTAGTAATATTCCGATTAAACGAGACCATACAGTCTCAAGATTATGTCTTGTCTTCTGGAGGCTTGCCGCCCAATCCTGGCAAACCACCTGGCAATCCGCCCGGTAATCCACCCGATAATCCACCAGGCATCTTACCGCCCAATCCTTTTGCCAGCGCCCCAAGGTCAGGCATGTTGCCACCACCACCCATGCCGCCACCGCCAAAGGGGTTGCCGCCGCCAAGCAATGCTTTCATTGCAGAAGCCCCGCCTTTGCCGCCAAGCTTTTTCATCATCCGTGCCATATCCTGATATTGCTTGACCAGACGGTTTACATCCTGCACCGATGTGCCTGAACCCGACGCGATACGTTTACGGCGCGATGCGTTCAGCAAGCCCACCGAAACACGTTCCTTTTTGGTCATCGACAGAATAATGGCTTCTTGTCGCTTTATCATATTGTCATCAACACCGGCGGCGGCGATCTGTTTCTGCATTTTACCGATACCTGGCAACATGCTCATAATGCCGCCAAGACCACCCATTTTCTGGAGCTGGCGAATCTGGCTCAGAAAGTCATTCATGTCGAACTGGCCTTTGGCCATGCGCCGTGCTAGGCGTTCGGCTTCTTCGGCCTCGATGCTTTCGGCAGCTTTTTCAACCAGCGCCACCACATCGCCCATATCAAGAATTCGGCCAGCCAGACGGGCCGGATCAAATTCTTCCAGCGCATCCTGTTTTTCACCAACGCCAACAAATTTGATCGGACAGCCTGTGATCTGCCGCATCGACAGTGCCGCACCACCACGCGCATCACCATCAAGCCGCGTCAGCACGATGCCTGTAACACCCACCGCATCATTAAAAGCCGAAGCCGTCGTTACCGCATCCTGACCTGTCATGGCATCAGCCACCAGCAAGACTTCATGCGGGTTTGTCGCGGCGCGCACATCGCGCAACTCGGCCATCAGCGCTTCATCAATACTGATGCGGCCCGCTGTATCCAGAATAAGCACGTCATAGGCCTGTAATTTTGCCGCTTGTAACGCACGCTTGGCAATCTGTACTGGTGTCTCGCCGTCAAGCTCGGGCAATATTCCGGCCTCGGCCTGTTCGCCCAGAAGCCGTAATTGTTCGCGCGCGGCAGGCCGCGTTACATCCAGTGACGCCACCATGACCTTTTTACGTTCACGTTCGCGCAGACGCCGTGCCAATTTACCGGCGGTCGTGGTTTTACCCGACCCTTGCAGACCTGCCATCAAAATAACTGATGGCGGATTTGTGCCTATCATCAATGGTGCGGGATCACCGCCTAGTGCTTCAATAAGCGCGTCATTGACCAGCTTGATAACTTGTTGGTCTGGACGAACTGATTTCAGAACCTCAACGCCAACCGCGCCTTCGCGCACCTTTTCGATAAAACTTTTGACAACGGGCAAGGCAACATCGGCATCAAGCAAGGCCAAGCGCACTTCGCGCAAAGCCGCATCAACATCACCTTCCCGAAGCGCACCGCGCTTGGCAAGGCCGTCAAACACACCGGCTAATTTGTCCTTCAGATTTTCAAACATGACGTTCCATATCCACTTGTCGCATCCAGTCTAAAGCCCCACAAAACACT
>NZ_CAXBVX010000170.1:0-2375 GCF_963979125.1 uncultured Candidatus Puniceispirillum sp. | reverse complement strand
ATTTCAAAACAGTATGTCCCCACGACTGCCCTTCGGCATGTGGGCTTGAGGTGCAGATTAGCGATACAAAAGAGGTTTTAAGGGTAAAAGGTGCTATTGACCAAACATATACAGACGGGGTGATCTGCGCTAAAGTTTCCCGCTATAAAGAAAGACTTTATCATCCTGAAAGATTGACCACGCCTTTGCGTCGCATAGGGCGCAAGGGTGAAAACAAATTTGAAAAAATTAGCTGGGATGAAGCACTTGCCGAGATAGTATTCCGTTTTACCTCGATCGAGGCGACATATGGTGCAAAGTCGATATGGCTATATTACTTTGCCGGTACCATGGGTTTGTTGATGCGTGATGGGATCAACCGCCTTAGCCGTGCCAAGGGTTATTCGGGGATGCATGGAACAATCTGTGTGACACCGTCATGGACAGGCTTCAAAGCGGGAACAGGCCTTATTGCAGGCGTTGACCCACGGGAAATGGCTGAATCTGATTGTGTTGTTTTGTGGGGCACCAATCCGGTTAGTACGCAGGTTAATGTAATGCGACATGCGGTAAAAGCCCGCAAAACGCGTGGTGCAAAAATTGTCCATATTGATGTGTACCATAACGCAACGTCACGACAAGCTGATATGGCGTTGATCATTCGGCCTGGAACCGATGCGGCTCTGGCCTGTGCTGTTATGCACATACTATTTCGGGATGGCCTTGCCGATCTTGATTATCTAGCCGAATATGCTGATCAACCAGAAGAATTTGCGGCACATTTGCAATCTAAAACACCACAATGGGCTAGTGAAATCACCGGTCTTGATGTGTCCGAAATCGAAGCATTTGCTACGCTGGTTGGGTCAACGCCCCGCACCTATTTTCGACTTGGTTATGGTTTTGCACGGCAACGCAATGGCGCGGTCAATATGCATGCTGCCTTGTGCATAGCCACAGTGACTGGTGCTTGGCAACATAAAGGCGGGGGGGCGTTTCATAATAATACGAATATTTATGGCTGGAATAAGACTCTTATAGAGGGCTTGGACATGCCATCCCCGCCACGCATGCTTGACCAGTCACGAATTGGCGAAATACTTACCGGAGATACAGCCGCGTTAAAGGACGGGGGGCCGGTTCATGCCATGCTGATTCAGAACACCAATCCTGCGGTCGTTGCACCAGATAGCAATCGGGTGTTAGCCGGACTTAGCAGGGAAGATCTGTTTCTGGTTGTCCATGAGCAATTTATGACTGAAACGGCAACTTTTGCAGATATTGTTTTGCCAGCAACAATGTTTCTTGAACATGACGATCTGTATCAAGGTGGTGGACATCAATATGCGATGCTTGGCGCCAAGGCCGTTGAAGCGCCAGGTGAATGTTGGTCCAATCATGATGTAATTTCAGCTCTGGGTTGCCGCCTTGGGTCTAGTTCGGATGGGTTTAAAAAAGACGCTGCGACATTGCTTGACGAAACGCTGATTGCCTCGGGTCGTTCTGACATGGCACATATGAAAAAGCATCCCTGGCAAGATTGTCAGCCAGATTTCAATAAATCGCACTATCTTGACGGCTTTGCTTTTGATGATGGTAAATTCAGGTTTTTTGTTGACTGGCAAGAGTTTTTGCCAAAAGGCTATGTGGATAAGGAAGTTTTGCAATGCATGCCTAATATGCCAGATCATTGGGATGTCTTAGAGACTGAAACACCGCAAATGCCATTTCGTCTGGTCACCGCGCCAGCTAGGCAGTTTCTGAATTCGAGCTTTACGGAAACAAAAACATCGCGCCAGCTTGAAGGACGTCCGCAAGTTATGATCCATCCAGCAGATGCCAAAAAAATAGGTATAGCGGATGGATCGCTTTGCGAAATAGGCAATAATCGCGGCAGGGTTGTCATACATGCACTTCATTTTGAAGGTCTGCAACCTGGCGTGTTGATTGTTGAAAGCCTTTGGCCGAACCATAGTTTTGTTGGTGGAGTCGGAATCAATAGCCTGACTGGGGCTGACCCTGTTGCGCCCATCGGGGGCGTCGCCTTTCACGATAATGCTGTTTGGATCAAAGCTTATGAGCAAGAGTAAAGATATTACCCCACATAATGTCGATGCAGACGGGAATCTGGCGCATGACCTTGGTGGTTTTGCCGATAGGCTAACCATGTTTGGAATCGACAGGACAATTAAGATCGAAGATTCCCCTATGAAACCTTATGAAGAGCGCGCTGATGCGATAATGATGCTGCTGAGTAGCCCGAAATTAGGGATTATGAATATCCATGCTATGCGCCGCGCAAGTGAGCAGTTTGTGCATAAAGAGTATCTTGAACTTTCCTATTATGACCGCTGGCTAAAGGGTATGGCCAGTCTGTGTATCGAAAAGGGACTTTT
>NZ_CAXBVX010000169.1:0-2541 GCF_963979125.1 uncultured Candidatus Puniceispirillum sp. | reverse complement strand
GTTGATCCGGTTGACGATCATAAATCTTGGCTTCAAGACATTGCCGACGTTACCGGTCACAGTCCAAATTATCCGATCATCGCCGATACTGAACTTAGCGTTGCCAAACTTTATAACATGTTGCCGCGTGAAGCGGGCACCAGCCATGCTGGCCGTTCAGCGGTCGAAAATCAGGCGGTGCGTTCGGTATTCATTATCGGGCCTGACAAGCGGATCAAGCTATCCCTGACCTATCCAATGGCAACAGGGCGTAATTTTGCCGAATTGCTTCGTGCGATCGACTCATTACAACTCACAGCAAAGCACAAAGTGGCAACACCAGCCGACTGGCAACATGGCGATGATGTTATCATTGTACCCTCGGTATCGGATGATGAAGCATGGACATTATTTCCTGATGGCTGGCAGACAATAAAACCGTATCTGCGCAAGGTCGCTGATCCGACAAAGCCTTAAGTACAGGTCTTTTCTCGGGAAAGGCTGGACGCCACCGCATCAAGTCCCTACATATCTAGGACGTGATGTTTAATGAGTGTGCGCCATGCCGATAAATCAAACCCCTGCCGATCATCCCATTTTTCCGGGGCAAGCCAGAACTGGCTTGCTTCTGGTCAATCTCGGTACTCCTGATGGTACTGATAAAAAATCGATGCGTCGCTATCTCAAACAGTTTCTGTCTGACCGCCGCGTTATCGAGGTACCACGCCTGCTATGGTGGGTGATCCTCAATGGTATCATCCTGAATGTGCGGCCAAAAAAATCGGGCGCTGCCTATGACCGTATCTGGCTCAAGGATGATCCGGATGGCTCGCCGTTACGCAAAATCACCCGCCTACAGGCCGAACATGTCGCTAAAACCTTTAACAGCGACAATCTGATTGTCGAATATGCAATGCGCTATGGCCAGCCAGCTATTGATCGGCAATTACAAAAATTACAGGATGCCGGATGTAGCCGCATTGTGCTGATGCCGCTTTACCCACAATATGCGGCCTCGACCACGGCAACCGTAAATGACGAATTATATAAATGGGCGCTGGATAAGCGCTGGCAACCGGCTGTGCGCACTGTCCCGCCTTGGCACGATCATCCGGGCTATATCAAGGCGCTTGCCGCCAGCGTCAAAGCCGCTGTCAAAAAACATGGCAAGCCTGATGCGCTGGTTGTTTCATTTCATGGCATTCCGAAAAGCTATTTTGTGGCTGGCGATCCCTATCATTGCCATTGCATGAAAACGGCGCGGCTTCTCAAAGAAGCCTTGAAATGGGATGATGATAGCTTTCATGCCACCTTTCAGTCACGCTTTGGGTCCGAGCCTTGGCTACAACCCTATACCGACATCAGCGTCGTCGATCTGGCCAAACAAGGCAAAAAACATGTCATGGTCATGGCACCTGGTTTTGTTGCTGATTGTCTGGAAACGCTGGATGAGTTAGACATCGAACTGCATGAAGAATTTATCGAGCATGGCGGCGAAAAATTCAGCTATATCCCCTGCCTGAATGACTCGGCGGCGGGCATGAAGGTGATCGAAGACATCGCCATCGACAACCTCAAAGGCTGGGTTGATCTGAAGCGGTAGTTAATCTGTAAAGACAAATTTGTTTCCAAATCACACACCCAGAAAGCCCTGCCATCTGGGCAAAGGATATTGATCCTAATTATTAATAGCCACATTAGTGATTTCTTATATTTAACCATATGAGACAATTCAATGAGCTATAAATCTTCTGCCGCACTAATAGTTGCCCTGGCCATGGTGAATCTCCCGACCGTGGCTGATGTGATGGATGAATATCGTGATCCGTCATTTACGGGCGGCTATGTTGTTGGCGAATATCTGTTTGATGAAACGTCGGAACAGGATCAAAAATCCCTATCTATATATGGCGAATATGATGTGTCTGCATATGCGACTCTTTATTTCCGCGCCCAGCAAGCCAAGATCGAGAACAAAACTGTCAATGGTCAGGTGCCAGACAAAGCCAAAGACAACGATCACATTTCAGCTGCCGGCACACGGCTTCGCTATCGCTTTGGCGAGGGTGACCAGCATGAAATAGGCACATTGCTGACATTGTCGCAGCGTGATTTCAACGAGATAAATGGCCTGACCTATCGGGTGATGCCTTATATCTACCTGTTTTCTGGCCGCACCTTTTCCGCACGCGCGCATGTCGAATGGGACTTTATCGAGCGCGATGCCTGGAACGCCGAGGCAGAAGACCGACTACGGGTGCGCAACGAAGACCACGAGGCGGGACTCTATCTGCGCGCCAACCTCACCAACATCCTTGGTTACATCAGCGACGACTTGCAACCCGATAGCTGGTCAATCGCCTATGAAGATAAGCTGGCGACGAATATTGATGAGGATGCCTGGGGCATTTCGCATGAACATACCGTGTCATTTGACCATGAGAATGGCTGGTCATTGATCGTGGCACAGCAAAAAACCTCGCCAACGAACACCGCCAATATCAATCCCTTCAAAAAAGTCACCAAAGCTGGCTATACAACCCTTCAGGTCAAGCGCCAGTT
>NZ_CAXBVX010000168.1:0-2558 GCF_963979125.1 uncultured Candidatus Puniceispirillum sp. | reverse complement strand
AACTCCCAACCGCCCGATTACAAATCGGGTGCTCTACCAATTGAGCCACGCCAGCACTTACACGGTCTTTTACCAGAGTTTTTGCTGGGGTCAACAGTTTGCAATGCCAAAGTTTAAACTATTTGGCCTATTGTGCCGTTTTGCCCATTAAAAGCCTGACAAACCGCGCCAACTCCTGCACCAGCATATCTTGGCCACCCTCGGCAACATACATAAAGATGCCATAGTCGGGCAAAGGTGGCAGTCCGGCTTCGGCGGGTATTATATCCCAGCTTGGATTATGGGTGCCTTCCAGCACCGCCGTGACCGCCAGGTCTGCGCTGACAAAGGCCATAATATTCTGATAGTCGTTACTGTTAATAGGGATGTCCCAGGTAATATCATGCCGTTCCAATGTGGCTATGGCTTCGCTTCGGAAAATACAGCTTGGTTGATAGGCAAGCTGAAGAGGCCGCTTTTTCCAGACCGCACCACCCACGGCACCATACCAGCGCAGGGGCGTGCGCTGTAACAGTTCGGCATCAGCGTCAGCCTTTTTTTCAGTGGTCAGAATAATATCGGCCTGACCATGCGCAAGGTCACGTTTTAGTGTCAGCGATGCGTCAGAATTCAGTTTTACATTCACCCTAGGAAAGGCAGTCGCGAACTGGCGCAACACTTCTGGAATATGGGGGTATATAATATCAGGGGGAACACCAAAATTAATATTCCCTTCATAGGCGTCATGCGTTAGCCGCCCCCAGGCTTCGTCATTTAACGCCAGCATCCGCCGCCCATAGCCAAGTAACTGTTCACCCTGTGCTGTCAGGCTGACCCCGCGACCTGATCGTTCTATCAGGTCGGTATCCAGCAAATGTTCCAATCTTTTAAGCTGCATTGATACGGCTGACTGCGTGACATGTAGCTTGCCTGCCGCGCGTGTGACGCCGCCTGTATCGGCCACGGTGACGAAAGAGCGCAACGCCGTCATATCCAGATTTCGGTACATATCACATCTCCTTATGTATGAGCGCACAATCATTCATTTCACAAACTAGGCGGCATTAACCAAAATCATCAAAGAAAATGATGAAATCTTCTCATCACATAACGAAATGGAAAGGATCAAGAAATGTTATATATTTACAATATGTTAAAAAAGCAGATCATTGCTGCCTTTCAGCGATCGCGGCACAGTCTATGGTCTGTATGGACACGGTATCGCCATGCGATGGCGCTGTATAAATCACGTTGCCAGCTAGCCACGCTTGATGATCGCGCGCTTGACGATATTGGCATTTCGCGCGCCGAAAGAGCCGCCGAATGCGCCCGCCCTATCGGACAGGATAAAGCCCCATGGATACAGTCTTCAGCCATGCATGATTCCGACGCGATTGATTGCCCCGCCCCAGCATATCTGCGCGGGCGTCCGGCATCACAAATCCGATCCTTTTATAACGAGCGTGGGCGATGTGCGCATTTACGTTAGGCTTATCAGCTACGCTATCATCCTTTGGCCGCATATAGCGCGATAGCGGCGGCGATTGATACATTCAAACTGTCGGCGTCATCTGCGATATTGATACGCACAAGATGATCGCAATGTTCGCGGCTCAGTCGGCGTAAACCTGGCCCTTCGGCACCTAGCATGATGGCTAGCCGCGGAAAATCAGCCAATGCGCTAACATCCATATTGCCGTCGCCTGCCAGTCCGGCGACGGTGACATCATGGTCTTGCAGACTTTCTATCGCGCGTGCCAGATTCACCACCCGTATGATAGGAATATGTTCAAGCGCGCCGGTTGCCGTACGGGCAAGGGCGCCATTTTCTTCAGGTGCATTGCGGTGCGTGGTGATGATGCCCGCACAGCCAAAAGCGCGCGCCGAGCGTAAAATCGCACCAACATTTCGCGGGTCGGAAATCTGGTCCAGCATGATGATACGCACGCGCCTATCTTCTATATGCGCCAGAAAATCATCCAGATGTGGTGGTTCCAGCGGCCATACCGCCGCTGCCATGCCTTGATGCACAGCTTTTTCGGTATCATGCCCGCCAATGGCATCAAGTCGCCGCCGGTCAATCGATCGGGCTTCGGGCAGTTCGGCTTGCCTAATATTCGGCAATGTCTTGCGCATGTCGTCAAAGCTGTCCTGACTGTCATCTGTCACATACAGCGCGGCGATACGGCGATCGGCATTGGCCAGTGCGGCGGCTACGGCATGGCGTCCCCACAGAAAATAGCCACCTTGTGGTGGTTTCGGGGCGGCCTTGACCTGAATATCGCTATTTTGCCCCCCTGATCCTCCCCGACGCGGGGTTTTTGATCCGCTTCGGCCTGATGTTCCCGATGTGGCTTTTGAATGCTCAAAAGGCGGGTTTTTGCCTGGGCTTTTGGCCTTGGGTCGTTTTTTACTGCTTTTTGGGCTCATTATATGACTTCTTTGTTGACAAAGTGGCTCGTACTTTTTAATTCGCAAGACCTTCATTTTTTCGCAAGACAAAAGGTGCAGGTTGTAAAGGCAATCCGGTGGGGTGGCCGAGTGGTTAAAGGCAGCAGACTGTAAATCTGCCCGCGTAG
>NZ_CAXBVX010000167.1:0-2573 GCF_963979125.1 uncultured Candidatus Puniceispirillum sp. | reverse complement strand
AAGGGTTTTCGGCGGCATTATATTATCCATAATTCAACTGTAACCTTTGTTCCCAAGGCCGATGATATATCAGCCAAAAATTGTCGCATCAGTCAGATGGCTTTTACTATAGAGAGACTTGGCCAATGACGCTAGTCAGACCGGACAAGAATTTTTCGGCTAAAACTGGACACCTGCCTTTAATTGCGACGCCAAGCTTTGTTGAATGAGCGGCACCGAAATGGCAAAATTCACACCAGCATCAATATCGGCTTCTTTGGTAAAAATACCATCAATCAAACCAAGTAACCGGCCTTGTGGGTCAACCAAGGCCCCGCCAGACATCCCCGGATTTACCGCCGCATCTGTCTGGATAAAATCTTCGATGTCGTTAAACCCTATATTGGAACGCCGAACCGCAGACACAATACCGCAGGTCATTCCCGTACCAAGACCAAAACTATTGCCAAGCGCGCAAACATGGCTTCCGATCACGGGTTCATCCTGCCGAATTGAAATGCTGATGCCGATCAGTTTTGTTCGCAGGATGGCAATATCCCGTCTTGCATCAATGGCATGAATCACCGCCTTGGCGATTTTTCCGGAAAAATCAATAATTTCAATCGATTCAGCAGCCTCAACAACATGGGCAGCAGTAATGATAAAGGCCGATTCTGCTTTGCCATCGACGCTGAAATAAACCCCGCTTCCAGCAGGTGCCGTTCCTTTTGGCGCGCCAAATCCCGGGCGGTCATATCCTGGCCAAACGGGGTTAACCACCACAACAGATTTTTGCGCCTGCACCCATGTTTGTTCACCATGCGCTGCCTTGGCAGCACTGCCAAACAGGCCTAGAGTAATGGCTATGAGGGCAAGGATAATTTGCCCGTGAAATTTCGTATCTAGCAGGTGATTTACCATCGAGGTTCCCATCAAACGATCAAAGCCAAAAAACCATGTATCGCCGCATTTCAAGATCGGCAATTTTCATATGATTCGCCTTTTTTTCGGTTCCATTGCCGCCAGCCTATTTGTGATTGCACCTGTCCAAAATGCCGCAGCAAGCCAGCCATCCAATGCGCATAGCTTTGCACAATTTTGCCGTGATTTGCAGGCAAAAGACGGTTTCAGTGCGAATCCGGAAGAAATTGCCAATCTTGCCACCGGATTTGCCGCTGAATTTGCCACGAAAAGCCAATGGCGCTTTGATCGTCACGAGATTCGTCAACGCGGCCCTGCCACCCACCTGCAATTCATCTTTCAAACCGATCAAAATATGACAGCAAGGCTGTGGACTGTTTTCATGTCGGGTAGGTTGCGTGGAATGCGCGGTGAAATATTGCAGGGCAAAACCCCCCTTTCATTATCGGCCTTTACTCCCAATTGCATGATCATCGAAAAGCGGCAAATCACCTATCTTGATGATGGCCGCATGCAATATGTGATGATCCAAAAAAATGGCGAACTTGATGATAAGGTTTGGATTAACCCGCCCCCAATTCGGCCAGCAGCCCCCTCCAGCCCAAAACAGAACCACCATCTTCGGATCGGGCATATTGATTCAGGAATCGATTATCGGCGTCCCGCATTTCAGCAATATCTGATCTATGATCAAACCGGCACCCTTGTCGCCCGCGATATGTGGGATGGTGACAATCTGCCCTTTGATGCCAGCCTTGACCAAAGCCCCTTTTACCCACAAAGCCACGGAAGCTATGTTGTTGATATTCTGCATCAATCAGGCGTGGGATTCCAGCTTTTGCCATTACGCTATCCGCGACCGAATATGGCTTTGATGGGCGATGCGGTGGACTGGTTAGCGGCGCAAAACGCCCGCATTGTGATGATGCCTCTCGGCAGCCAATCGCCCGATGATTGGACATATTTTTTCGCCGCGGCGGCGCGTCATCCCGAAATTCTATTTATCATTTCGGCAGGAAATAATGGCGTTGATCTTGGTGAATTGCCCATTTATCCGGCCGTCAATGCGCTGGATAATGCAATCACCGTCACCTCGACTATGCCCGATGGCAGGCTTGCCGAAGGATCAAATTTTGGTATGGCAGTCGATATTGGATTGCCAGCTGAAAACCTGTTGGCAACAGGGGTCAATGCGCGCCAGCGTATGATGTCGGGAAGTAGCTTCGCTGTGCCGAAACTAACCGCATATGTCATTTGTATCGCAAAGGCAGCAACGCCAGCCCACCCAAACGGGAAAGCACTAGCGCAAGCCGTCAAGGCCAGCCTACGCCCCGCTAAATCGGCAGCAGGCTATCGGCAATTTCTATCGGATAGCCATCTTGACGCCACCTGCAAACCATATCGTCAGGATACGAAGGCCAAGATCAAAGACTAAGAGCCGTTACCTGTCAGCCGCACGTTATCGCTTGAATAAACGGATGCTGTATCCATGCCAGTGCTTATCAGCACATTATAGGCAACAAAGGCGATAATGATTGCAACAGTGCTGCTGATTAAAAACATTTTCATGTTAACTTCTCCACTACATGGCCATTGTCACTGCGACATAACGCCAAAATGATTATCTATTTTTGTGTTGCAGATTGCAAGAACGTCACAAGATCTTCACGATC
>NZ_CAXBVX010000166.1:0-2593 GCF_963979125.1 uncultured Candidatus Puniceispirillum sp. | reverse complement strand
GTCTGCGGATGACAATTGGCCATCATGCTGAAACACGCACCGCCATAGATGCGCTAATTCGCCTGCATGGTGAAATGACATGACCGCATCACCTTCAGTTGAGCCTTTATCATTGCCCAATGGTGAAAACATCATTGCCCAGCTCAAAAAAGCAGGCATTGAGATCATAGTATCGGTTCCAGACATCGTGACAAGTGATGGGTTACTATGGCCAATCAGCAAAGATCCAGATTTTCAATTGATTCGCGTCTGCAAGGAAGATGAGGGTGTTTCAATCTGTGCCGCCCTCTCCTATAGCAACACCCGCGCGCTTTTATTGATGCAGCAAACCGGATTAATGGACTCGCTGAATGCGATTCGAGCCATTGCTATGGATTATCATCAACCCGTTTGCATGATGGTTGGTTTGCAAGGCAAAGCGACTAACGAATCCGTTCGGGAGTCAGCAAGTTATGGAGTTCGAATTATTCCTCCCATTCTCGACGTTATGGCGTTGAATTATATCGATATCGATAGCAATGCCGATACGAATAACATTGCACCAGCCATTGATAGTGCCTACGCAACTGGCGATGCCCTATGTTTTATTGTTGGCCAATCACCTGTTATAGCTGGAGGGCACAATGATACAGCGTGACCTTGCTCTCATGGCATTGCGGCCACATATCAAGCCACGCGACCTTGTCGTGGCGGTTTATCAGAGTTGCTTTGACTGGCTTGCTCTATGCCCGCGCGATCTCAATTATGTATCAACAGGCGCCATGGGCCAGGCCTCTTCGCATGCACTTGGGCTTGCTTTGGGAAGTCCAGACAGACAGTTGATCGTGCTTGACGGTGATGGTAGCTTATTGATGAATCTAGGCAGCCTTGTAACTATCGCCACTGTAAAGCCAAAACATTTTCTGCATATTGTTTTTGAAAATGGTGTTTATGAGGTGAATGGAGCTCACCCCATACCAGGAAGTGGAAATGTGGATTTTGCTAATATGGCAAAAGCCGCAGGTTATCAGGATGCGATGTGCTTTTCAGATCTAGATACATTTAAGGCGGCTTTGCCAAACTTACTTATGTATAGCGGGCCAGTGATGGCTGTTCTAAAAATCGTGCCAGGCAAGGCCTATCCACGCGATTATGACTATATTCATAGCGAGGCAGCCCGCCAAAAGTTCCGTGATGCGCTTAACCGTGACCAAGGACAAGCTACCTAGCCATTCTTGTCGCTATATTCTTCTTTTACCATGTTAAGGAATTCGTTCTGAATGGCCGACAGACTGCGCTGTGTGGACCATAAAACCTCAGCTTTGTAACATATTGCAGGTGTGAAGGGCACAGTCACGCATCTGGGGTCAAAGGATCCAGCACCAAATCCCGACCCAATGATAGACACACCCAATCCAGCGCCTACCATGCCAATGATCGCGGCCGTTGTCTTGCTTTCATAATGTGTCAGACGATTGACTCCTGCTACATTGAAAGCCTTGTCTATATCACTTTTGAAAATAGACCCCTCAAAGTAAGAAACAAAATTTTCACCAGCGAGATCTTTGGGTGAGATACTTTTTTCACCAGCTAGCTTGTGTGCTTTGGGTAAAAGGCAAACGGCCTCGGTGCTCAACAATTCATGCGTTGCAATATTATGATTGCGTCCAGTTGAAACAGCAATTCCAAAATCCTGATTCTCGAGCACCATCCACTCAATACGTTCATCATCAGATTGAATATCAAGACAGACATGAACATTTGGATGCCGTTTGGAAAATTTTTCGATCAGCAACGGCGCTAGCGTAGAGGCAAAAGAAGGAGTGCTGACAAGTCGAAGTTTTACATGATTAAAATCACGAATATTCTGCGCGGCCAGCTCAATACGCTTCAATCCAGCCATTGATTGCGCCACTTCCTCAGCAAGCAAGCGCGCTTCAAGCGTTGGCTCAAGCTTGCGTCCAATCCGTTGAAACAGCTTGAAACCGGCGCTTTTCTCAAGATCTGAAATTAACCGGCTAACCGCTGGTTGTGAAATTCCAAGCAAAGACGCTGACTTTGTCACTGTCCCTGACGTGATCAGGGTTTGAAAAGCGTCAATCTGGCGAAAGGTGATTTTCATCTTTTTCTTTCCTCCAGGCTATTTCCGCTCCCGAATATACAAGTATTGTATGCGCGATTTTAAAATATATTAACACATAACATAAATAAAAGATGGTCAGCATATTATTTACATATATGATAGAATAATGTTTAGAGGGCTAGCTTGATGATGCAGACACATCCTGAAACGCCGTTTCTCGCAAAACTGTTTGGGGTGAACGGTGTACGACACCCAAAAGATCCCGCATCAGCGCATATTGCGCGCTCCTTATGGCAGGTAGCGCAGGCTATCCTTTTATTCTGCATTATTGGCTGGCTGATATATGCGGGCGCTGCGGCTATGGAATATCGGTGGCAATGGTACCGTGTTGGACCATTCTTTTATCGGGTGATTGATGGGGAGTTCATTCTTGGGCCTTTGTTTAAAGGTATTATAGTTACCTTACAATTGGCTGGCATTAGCAGCATTCTATCGATAGTGATTGGCGCTTTGACCGCGATTGGCAGAATG
>NZ_CAXBVX010000165.1:0-2663 GCF_963979125.1 uncultured Candidatus Puniceispirillum sp. | reverse complement strand
CGCATGGCGACCGAGTCAGCTGTAACAACGATGGGTGCACATCCTTTTTCCACTGGCAGTGACCAATGTCTTGTTCATAATGGTTCGTTATCCAACCATAACAGCTTGCGTCGCAAACTTATGCGCGAAGGCGTCCATATCGAAACTGAGAATGACAGCGAAGTTGCCGCAGCCTATCTGACATACAAGATGCAGCAAGGATCAACTCTTGATGAAGCACTGGAAAGCAGTCTTGATGATCTGGACGGCTTTTTCACCTTTGTTGTTGGCACCAAAGACGGTTTTGGTGTTGTTCGCGATCCGATTGCGTGCAAGCCGGCTGTTATGGCTGAAACCGATCAATATGTAGCCTTTGGGTCGGAATATCGTGCTTTGGTCAATTTGCCTGATATCGATAATGCCCGTGTTTGGGAACCTGAGCCAGCAACCGTTTATTTTTGGAAACATTGAAATGCAGATATTTGATCTCGAAGTCCAAGGCCTGCGCGCTCTTAACGAAACTTTGCATGCACAATCAAATGACACAAACCAGACGCAATGGCAGATTAACAACCCCAAAGGCAGTCATGCAATCGCTGTTGGTCTCGATGCCCCTATTGAAGTCACAATCAAAGGGTCCACTGGCTATTATTGTGGCGGCATGAACAAACAGGCGACAATAAATGTTAATGGCTCGGTGGGGCCCGGCGTTGCCGAAAACATGATGTCAGGCACAGTTATCATTGACGGTGATGCCAGCCAATATGCTGGTGCTACCGGTAATGGCGGCTTGCTAGTCATAAAGGGAAATGCCTCGTCTCGATGTGGTATTTCGATGAAAGGCATTGATATTGTCGTGCATGGCAATATTGGCCATATGTCTGCATTTATGGCGCAATCAGGTAATTTGGTTGTGTTAGGTGATGCTGGTGAGGCTTTGGGCGATTCATTATATGAAGCCCGTCTTTTTGTACGTGGCTCGGTTAAAAGCCTTGGTGCTGATTGCATCGAAAAGGAAATGCGGCCCGAACATATAGAGATTTTAAAAGACCTGCTTGAAAAGTCTGGGGCCACCTGCGCACCCGAAGAATTCAAACGCTATGGCTCTGCCCGCCAACTTTACAATTTCAATATCGACAATGCCTCGGCATATTAGGATTTGTTATTATGACTGATAAAAACCCCAATTCGCCGCCTCGCACAGTGCCAATCAAATCGTCCAACTTTAGCGATGCGGCAAATGCCGAAATAAGACGGGCAGCCGCAACAGGCATTTATGATATTCGGGGCGGCGGTGCCAAACGCGCTGTTCCGCATTTTGATGATTTACTGTTTCTAGGCGCATCAATTTCACGCTATCCACTCGAAGGATACCGTGAAACCTGTGATACTAGTGTGACTTTGGGCACACGGTTTGCCAAAAAGCCGATCCATCTTGATATTCCGATTACAATCGCGGGCATGAGCTTTGGCGCGTTGTCTGGTGGTGCAAAAGAAGCGCTGGGACGCGGTGCTTCGGCGGCTGGCACATCAACTACTACGGGTGATGGTGGCATGACTGAAGAAGAACGTGGCCATTCAAAAACACTGATCTACCAATATCTTCCCTCACGCTATGGCATGAACCCAGATGATTTGCGTCGCTGTGACGCTATTGAAATTGTTGTGGGTCAAGGCGCCAAGCCTGGCGGCGGCGGCATGTTGCTTGGCCAAAAAATCAGCGACCGGGTTGCTGAAATGCGTAATCTTCCAAAAGGAATCGACCAACGTTCAGCTTGTCGCCATCCGGACTGGACAGGCCCGGATGATCTGGAAATCAAAATTCTTGAATTGCGTGAAATCACCAATTGGGAAAAGCCTATTTATGTAAAAATTGGCGGCGCCCGCCCATATTTCGATGCGACGCTTGCGGTTAAAGCTGGTGCTGATGTCATTGTGCTTGACGGTATGCAGGGCGGCACCGCCGCAACTCAGGACGTTTTCATCGAACATGTTGGTCAGCCTACCCTTGCCTGTATCCGTCCTGCGGTTCAGGCTTTACAAGATTTGGGACTTCATCGTGAAGTCCAGCTTATCATTTCTGGCGGTATTCGCCACGGTGCCGATGTCGCCAAGGCCTTGGCACTTGGTGCTGATGCCGTATCGATCGGCACGGCCGCGATGATCGCGCTTGGTGACAATGACCCGCAATGGGAGTCCGAATATAACGAACTTGGCACCACAGCTGGTGCTTATGATGACTGGCATGAGGGTATGGATCCTGCAGGCATCACCACCCAGGACCCGGCATTAATGGCACGGTTTGATCCTGCTCTAGGCGGTCGGCGGCTTAGCAATTATCTAAAGGTCATGACTTTGGAAGCCCAAACAATTGCGCGTGCCTGCGGAAAAAGCCACGTTCATAATCTGGAACCTGAAGATTTATGTGCGTTGACTATTGAGGCTTCCGCTATGACTGGCGTACCTTTGGCAGGTACAAACTGGGTTCCTGGCAAAGGCAGTTTTTAAATTCGGCGCGTTTAATAGTAGCGCGATATAGACAAAAGAGAGGAAACAATATAATGGCAATCGATCTTTATGCCTTTGCAAAGGAAAAAGGCGTCAAATACTTCATGATCTCTTTCACCGATCTATTTGGTGGACAACGCGCCAAATTGGTGCCCGCTCAGGCGATTGCTGATATG
>NZ_CAXBVX010000164.1:0-2720 GCF_963979125.1 uncultured Candidatus Puniceispirillum sp. | reverse complement strand
TATAGTGATGAATTTTTGGGCGCCTTCACCATCGCGTACAATCTGCTTGGCTAGATCAATCATAACTAGGTCAAAAGCATCACATAGACGGTCGAAATCAGCATGTGTTTCATGGGTTATTTCATCATTGCCTGCATAGCCGGTGGCGATGGCAAATACGCTGTCATTTGTTGATGTGTCGCTATCAACGGTTATGGCGTTGAAGCTTTTGGCATTTGCGCGGCTGAGCATCTGGTACAACATATCAGAGCTAACCGCCGCATCAGTTGCGACATAACCCAACATTGTGGCCATGTTGGGTGCAATCATGCCGGAACCTTTGGCAATGCCGCAAATGGTGACCATTTTGCCATCAAGCTGGCAAGTGGTGGTTGCGCCTTTTGCAAAGGTATCGGTGGTCATAATGGCCTTGGCGGCGTCATGCCAGCTAGTTGATTGATGCGCTAGCAGAT
Source organism: uncultured Candidatus Puniceispirillum sp. (assembly GCF_963979125.1). Taxonomy (NCBI): domain Bacteria; kingdom Pseudomonadati; phylum Pseudomonadota; class Alphaproteobacteria; order Puniceispirillales (SeqCode); family Puniceispirillaceae (SeqCode); genus Puniceispirillum (SeqCode); species uncultured Candidatus Puniceispirillum sp. The sequence goes on along the minus strand of NZ_CAXBVX010000164.1, from coordinate 2,268 downwards.
GTGGGATCTGGGCGGCCAGACAGTCAGTATCAAGGGGCTCGCCAATAACGCCAGTTGAAGCCAGTAAAATAGCATCTATGTCGATATTACCAGCGTTTGCCAGCGCATCAGCGGTTGCCATGGTAGCTTGATGTCCTTTGCTGCCAGTAAAGGCATTGGCATTACCTGCATTTGTCAGAATTGCCGCTGGGCGGGACTGACAGGTGCCTTTAGCCAGACGCGCCTGACTCCATTGAACTGGGGCGGCGGCTGTATCGCTCTGGGTAAAAAGACCTGCAAAATGGCTTTCCGGTGCGCCGCGCATCAAAAACATATCATCACGCCCCTGATATTTCATGCCACTGGCGGCGGTTGCCAGCGACAAGCCACCGATATGCGGCATGTCTGGAAAGCTGTCAGGTGCCAATGGTGAAATGGACATGCAGAACCGCCTTTGATATTACGCGCCAGCTTGGACGCGCCCAGATTTTGTTACTGTGCTTTTGCCTGCACTTCGGTGCGCACATCTTCAAAACTACGTAGTTCGATTTTCTGATCGGCACGTAATCCTTCGATGACCCGGCCAAGATGCTGGCGTGACAGGCTGTTGACAAGTTGATCACGCATATCGTCGAAAGACGGCGCAGGTTTGACAGCTTTTTCGCTAACCTTGATGACATGCCAGCCAAACTGGGTCTGCACTGGCTTTGCCGAAAAACTGCCAGCAGGAAGCGCGAAAGCAGCGGTTTCAAAAGCGGGTACCATCTGGCCACGGCCAAAGGTGCCAAGCTCGCCACCATTCGGGCCGCTTGGGCCCGTTGATTTTTCTTTCGCAATTTCGGCAAAGTCAGCACCATCATTCAGGTCTTTGATAATAGCGACAGCCTCATCTTCCGCCGCAACCAAAATATGTGATGCGGTAATCTGTTCACGCGAGGCTTCATCAGCCACAAATGTATCATAGGCCTGTTGCAAGGCTTCATCTGTCATCTTCTCACGCACGGTTACGGCCAGCCACGCCTCAGCCAAAATGCGCTCGGAAGCCAGTTTCATGGCGTCTTGCACAAGCGGGTCATCGGCAAGCTTTGCAGCTTCACCAGCTTTTGCCGCCAGTTTGGTATCGATGATGTCGGCAACAATATCGCCAAAATAATCCTGCATCGGCTTGTTGCGGTATTCTGGTGGCAACCCCTCGGCAGCCTGCATCACCTGATCGAGCCAGATTGTTTCACCATTGACGCTGGCAACTGAAACACGGTTTTCAGCATGCGCTATATTGGCTAGAATAATCATTGAAATTGTACAAAATGAACGGAGAATAACTTGCATTGAAAAGACCTTCTGAGTGTTTTTTTAAACTTGTGGCTAGTAGCTTCTATAAACTTGGGATGTCGCAACCACATATAACTTTTCAAACTGTGCGGTTGGGCTCGTATAAAGAGTGTTACCCAAGGCAAGAAGATACTGCAAGCATAGCTTTACAGGCACAAGATTCTTGTTGATCTATAACAGGCGTTCTGATTGACAAAACGGCTGTCTATGCCTATGTCCATGAGAGTGCGAATGAGCCTGTTTGAGGTCTCGTGCCTATTTTAGAACAGCCGCTTGGCTGGAGGATTTTAGATGTTAGGTTCATTGGCAAAAAGCCTGTTTGGTAACTCGAATGATCGCGCGGTGAAACGATTTATGCCGCAGATCGACGCGATTAATGCACTTGAGGCAACCTATGAAGGTCTGGACGATACTGGCCTGAAAACAAAAGCGGATGAATTGCGCACGCGTGTCGATGGCGGTGCCGATAAAGATAACATGCTTGCCGAGGCTTTTGCGCTGGTTCGCGAAGCTGCAAAACGTGCGCTTGGGCAACGTCATTTTGATGTGCAGCTTATGGGTGGTATGGCATTGCATAGCGGCCAGATTGCTGAGATGAAAACTGGCGAAGGCAAAACACTTGTGGCAACCTTGGCGTCATTTTTGAATGCGCTTGATGGTAAGGGCGTGCATGTAGTGACTGTGAATGATTATCTGGCCTCACGTGATGCTGCCTGGATGGGCAAGGTTTATGAAAAGCTAGGTCTTAGCGTTGGCTGTATTGTTGCCGGTATGGATGATGATGCCCGCCGCGCTGCCTATCATGCAGACATAACCTATGGCACCAATAACGAATTTGGGTTTGATTATCTGCGCGATAATATGAAATTTCGGCTTGAAGATATGGTGCAACGTGACCACCATTTTGCAATTGTTGATGAGGTGGATTCGATCCTTATTGACGAAGCCCGTACCCCT
>NZ_CAXBVX010000163.1:0-2772 GCF_963979125.1 uncultured Candidatus Puniceispirillum sp. | reverse complement strand
GGAGGGACGGGATTCGAAACTCTGCTGTAAACCACTGATCTGAGTCATGAATTCTGACTGTACCAATTTGGACCCCACATTCGATCAGGGTTAATAATAAGATTCCTTCTTTCCCAAAGCATCCCATATCATGACAAAATGATAACTGTTTGGATTGGATAATTTGTATTAAACTAGTTAGTAAAACACTTAGCCAAAAATACGGTTGGTCATGTCAGGAAGGTCGGCTCCAAAGAATGCATCTTCAACAACCTTTTTATGTTCAGTTCCCAACACGCGCGCAGTTATAGAAGCATATACGGCACGTGCATCAATGGTGGCGTTCAAATCACGGTTTTCAAAAAGGTCTTTTTTCTTCAAGCCAGGCCAATCGCTAATAATTCTTGACTCAGGAAGCAAGCCCCCAGCCATAAGTATGGCAGTTCCATACCCATGTTCAGTGCCAGAGCCACCATTTTGTTCAATAGTACGACCAAATTCCGTTAACGAAACGATGATTGTGTTTGAAAAGGCATCACCAAGATTTTCATAAAGCGTGCCAATAACATTGTCGAATTGCTGTAATTGTTCAGCATGCTCACCATGGTCTCCACCCTGTCCAGAATGCGTATCGAAGCCGCCAATATCAAAAACAGCGATACTTGGCCCGTCAGGGTCAGCAAGTTGGTTTGCAGCTATTTTGGCAAGCCCGCTGACGTCCTGATCACCTGAACGATTGCGCATATTCATCATTGAAATTGGACGCTTTCGGATCGTGGCTAGCGTGCTACTTAGCATGTCATCTTGTGAATAGTTAGTTGCAAGCAAGTTCAATATGTCATCTTTAGGCAAGGAATTGCGAGATGGCATGAAGTTATCCAGATCACTTCCGCCGCGAAGAATTAATGGCATTGGAAGTGATATAGACAGGCTTTTTTTGCCGCCACCTTCTAGGGCGCGTCCAAGCCAGCCAGTTTTATCGATATAGGGCGTCACACCGCCACTTTCCATTAAATACTGTCCTTCAAAATGCGATCTGCCAGTATAAGGTATTGACGTTGCATGAAAAATTGAGGCTTTGCCTTTTTTCCATAACGATTTGAAGCTCTTAAGTTTAGGGTGAAGTGCAAAATCACCAGTTATTGAAATAGGGTTATCAATGCCGATATCTGGTCTTGCGTTACTCAAGACGTTGTCACCTACGAATGGCACTGCAGCAAGGCCATCCATTCCACCTCGCAACATTACGACGACTAAATTCGTTTTTTTGCTACCAGTAGCAACTGCATTACTTGCCAGTGCTGACGTAACGATCAAAGAAGCTGACCCTGAAAGAAAAACACGCCTTGAAGTAATCATACCTTTAATATCCTCTCGCTACACAGTGCCGCGATTAGGGGATAAGACCGTGTGGTATATGATCCTTCTTTCCCAAGGGCATTTATAATGGCCAGGTTATCTTCTGGATCATCAATGTTTTTTTCAATTACAGACTTGGCAATTTCTAACCCGAGCGTTTTGTCTTTGGGTAATCCAATTTGAGAGGGGTTATTTATTAATGAAATTCGCCGAACAAGATATTCTTGCGACAACCACTCAGCTTCAGTATCAGGGAATCCGTTTGGCTGTTTTGCGCGAAATGGGAGGTGACCAAGTTCAGCGAGAACCGTAACCGGCTTAAGCTGTTTATATGTAGGTTTTGAATTAAAGTCATATTTGAACACGGATGGATCACCAGGCCAATTGGCGCCCGTCATGCGGGCAACTTGCAAAAGCCAAGTTTCGGGAGACAAGAATTTTCGCTCATTATCACCAAACCGCCATGATGCTTCTAAGACGGCTTTATGTATTTCGGGGAGCATTCCATTAGATTTTTCCCAAGCGTCGGTTACCAGAGAGACCATTTCAGATGTTGGGTCATCACAAATAAAATGCCTACATAATTTCCAAGCAATAAATTTCCGACAACTTTCATGATTGCATAAATCTTCAACTAATGCCCGAAGCTGTTTGCGCCCTTTGGTTTTCTTATCCCAACCACTCGCTTTATATTTTTGAGTGAGCACTTTATGTGTACCAGGCTCATGCAATGAACCTTCAAAGCCTATTTTTTTGCCTTCCCAACCTTTTTCTCCGTTTGTGTAGCCCCATCCAGTCATTATGTAGGCGGCGTTTATCACATCGTCCTGAGTGTAACCGCACGCAGGAGATACGGTATGCAATTCGAGCAATTCGCGTGCATGATTTTCATTTAATGCTTTGACAGGCTTGTTCTTTTTCTTTCGCCGAACATTGAAATCTGATTTAGGGCCACGCGACAGAAAATTATCAAGGCTTCTGATCATCGGCCAAGATAATGTTATATCATATACCATATCGTCGAAACGCCCAGTCATGAGGGGGCGAATTTGTTCACGCTGCATAGCACCAGTGTTAAATATTGGAAGCTTAAGTTTGTCGACTATTGCAAAATGGTTACCCCAAAAATGCCAGAATCTTTCAAATACTGGCTGGTCGCTATAAATCGCTTGATGGTGACGAATGGCAAGTTCATATGTTTCAAAAAACTTACGACCTGACCGGTTGTATAGTTTCTTTCTCAGGCGCCTAGATTCTTCAGGATCCTTGATTGTTGCGTCAATTTCGGCTTCGGAAATTGTAAAATCACGACGAATATCAAGCATTTCAGCTTCACTGTAAATGCGACCTGGCCAGATCAAATCAGGTGTGTTTTCCATTTGATTTTGAGCCCATTCCAGTGGGTTCGACAAACTTGCTTCATCAGGCCTAAGA
>NZ_CAXBVX010000162.1:0-2853 GCF_963979125.1 uncultured Candidatus Puniceispirillum sp. | reverse complement strand
ATCGTTCAAGGCTGGGGCTGTCATGAGTATGTTCGGCAAGTTGGTTCAATGCATCACGGTTTGCAGGCAAAAAACTGGCCGCTTCGGGCAAGCAGACCATTTTGGCACCCTTATCAACAGCCCGCGCGATGAGTGTTTCGATGGTGGGAAAGGTAATGTCTGCTGTGGCGCCAGCACAATATTGCAAGGCGGCTATGCGCATAGTTTATGATCCCAGCTTTAGCAATTTATCAAGGTGGCCGGCTCGGTCCAGTGCAAAAATTTCGTCCGAGTCACCGATATGCGCATCATCGACGAAAATCTGCGGTGACGTGTTGCGGCCGCCAGCACGTTTTGCCATTTCGCCGCGTAAGGCACTGTTGAGCGATACATCGATCTGTTCAAACGGGACATTCTTTGACTGTAGAAGCCGCACAGCGCGCACACAATAACCACATCCCATCTGCGTGTATATTTCAATCTTGGCCATCTGCTTGTTGCCCTACCTTAATAACCTAAACAATACGCGTCAGCCGACTTAGCTTACGCGCGCAATTACCAAACCACATATTGGCCCAGCGCCAGATTTTTGCAAGGTTTTTGCCGCTTCGAACAAGGTTGCGCCAGTGGTCATGACATCATCGATCAGCATGATTGGGCGGGTAGCAAGCGATGATTTCTGATTGGCTGGCACAGCAAAGGCACCCCTTACATTATCAATGCGTTGCTGACGGTTTTTGCCTGCCTGACTGGGTGTGTTGCGCTGACGGATCAGCAAAGAGGGCGCAAAATTGTCAGGTGCCATATAGCGCGCCAACTCGGCTGACTGGTTGTAGCGGCGCCGGAAATAGCGGCGTCGTTCTAATGGGATTGGAATCACAAGCTGATTTGGCTCTGATAATTCATCGAAGAACCGGCGCATTAACCGTGTCAGTAAAGGTGTCAGATGCAGGGCATCGGCATGTTTGTAGCGAATGATCAGATTGCTGGCGATATCATCATAGCGGCATGCGGCTCGTATTTTGGTCAATGGTGGCGGTGCGACCCAGCAGCTAGCGCATCGTGTGTCAGGTAAAGCATAGGGTAGCGGGCGGCCACAACAGCTGCAAAAGGGTATTGAGATTTGTTCAAGTTGTTGCCAGCACGCAGCACACAGACCTTCACCTTCGCAAAATGTACGGCAATGGGGGCATAGATGCGGCAACATGGTATCTGCCAGCCGCGTCAGCCATGCATGTATGTAGCTGTTACTCATGTATCACGCCTTATTACCAATGCTCTATGCCTGTTTTGGTTTATATCTGCCTGTGCCTGATATGCAGGTCTCTAGCCTATATGAATAATGTAAATATCTGGTTAATGGTGCCATCACGTCTGGTGAATGGGGTTGTAGTTCTGGCTGAAATCATTACATCAAAGGCATGAACCAGCCGATGCCCATCCTTTTTGATAAAGCCAGTCTGCGCCAGCATCGTGATCGTGCTGCCGCGAATTATGACAATTTTTCCTTTTTAAAGGATGAAGCTGCAATCCGCGTGATTGACCGGCTTGAGCTGGTGCGCCGTGATTTTAACCTTTGTCTTGATTTTGGCTGTCATGATGGCGTGTTATCGCGTCATCTTGCCGGACTTGGTAAAATCAACACCGTTATGCATGCCGATTTATCGCCGAAATTTGCTAGAAATGCGCTTGCACATGGTCCATCGATTGCCTGTGACATAGATAGGGTGCCATTCAGGCCAAATAGCTTTGATGCGGTGTTTTCCTGTCTGACGATGCATTGGGTTGATGATTTGCCAGGCGTCATGACCCAGATGCGGTCAGTGCTTAAACCGGATGGGTTGTTATTGGTCAGCATGCTTGGTGGTAACAGCCTTAACGAATTACGTAGCGCTTTGGCGGCGGCAGAAAGCGAAATTGACGGGGGCTTGAGCCCACGTTGTGCGCCTATGGCAGATATTCGTGATATTGGTGGTTTGCTTGGTCGGGCTGGGCTGGCTTTGCCGGTTGCCGATAGTGATCGTCTGACGATCACCTATCCGAACATGTTCCGCTTGATGGCTGATCTGCGTGGGATGGGCGAACAGAATGCCTTGATGGATCGTCTGCGCAGGCCGACAAGCCGTGCTTTGTTTATGCGCGCTGCCGACATTTATCAGGCTGAATATGGCAATGATGATGGCACAATTCCGGCCAGTTTCGAAATCATCACCCTGACGGGATGGGCGCCACATGAAAGTCAGCAGAAGCCACTTCGTCCAGGTAGCGCCACGCATCGATTAGCTGATATTCTGAATAGTGAAGAACAGGATCCAGAATCGAGCTGATTACAAAAGATCCTGCAACACTGGAATAAGCGGGATATCGGCAGGTGGCATCGGATAATCACGAAGCTGATGTGGCCGTACCCATTTCAAACTCCCCCCTTCGACAGGACGAGGCTGGCCATGCCAGCGACGACAAACAAACAGCATCATTAACAGATGGAAATCATCATAGGCGTGGCTGGCAAAGCTGAGCGGTGCCAGACATGACTCACGGGTGTTGATATCAAGCTCTTCCTGTAATTCACGTATTAAGGCCGCTTCAGGGCTTTCGCCCGCCTCGATTTTACCACCCGGAAATTCCCATAAGCCACCCATGCTTTTATGCGCTGGGCGTTGCGCCAGCAATATCCGACCATCAGCATCTATCAGTGCCACAGCACTGACCAATATGAGGGATAGCGGGGTGTTAGCTTCGGTAATCGGCATTGATCGAAATATATCCATGCGTTAAATCGCAGGTATAAACCCGCGCGGTGCCAGAACCAGTGCCGACAAAAACAGTGATATCAATGTCAGGGCCTTGCATATGGGCGGTGACGGGGGTTTC
>NZ_CAXBVX010000161.1:0-2923 GCF_963979125.1 uncultured Candidatus Puniceispirillum sp. | reverse complement strand
CATGCTTGGCAATAGGGAACTTGATAGCGCAATACCTACGCCAATCATGCCCGACGTAAAGTGCCGCCGCGTGATGCTGTTTGTTGCTGAGATGTGTTTATGTGTGATGTTTAATTTTGTCATGGTGCAATTCTAATCCAAGGGTTTCAGAGGGGCAATCGATGAATCTGACTGTGATCTAAATATTTTTCACAAATATGGCATCTTTAAGGATAAAGACACGCCCGAATTCAGGATTTATCAAGCGGTGTCCCAAGTCGGCGCAAGGCTGCGCGTAATTCGGGTGAGGCCACCTTCTTCAACTTTTCATCAAGCGACCATATATCAGACGCGCTGGCGTCATCAGATGCCATGTTTTGCGTTGTCGATTCGGCCTTTGATGGTGGAGATAGGCTTTGCACCAACGTGATTCGGCTCACTGCATTATAGCCAAAAGCCGCATTCACGCGGTCAATGATCTGCGCACTCATGGCTTGTGCTTGTGGGCCACGCCCATAGGTGATCGCCAGCTTCAGCACCCCATCATTTTGTTTGCCACGATCAAAAGACAGGCTGGCAGGCTGGCACCATACAGCGACATCCCCGACAATTTCGGGCCAGTGCGAAATCAGACGGCTAATCACAAACCCACGCGCTTGGGCGCTTGGTGCCACCATATTTTCGACCATAGTCGAAAGTCGCGCCATTCGGTTTTTGCGATGTGGATGTTTGGTTTCGCTCATTGGCTTACTGATTCGCTTATTGGCACTGGGTTTTATGATCTTTCGATCACATATCATTATGCATATTTAACAGTCTGGCATGCTTAACCACAATAATGTAGTTAAATACTAAGCCTATCGCTACCGGATGTGGCGGCATTTATGAACCCTTAAAGAGGGCTATACGCGACACCATGCTAGATAAACGCGCCGAAGCACAGACTGTTGGTCACGATATTGGTACCGATAGCCGTAAAAGTGTCAAAGCCAGACAAAACAACACCGCTTTTGATTCGGTAGCATTGTTTGCGTGGTATGATCGGCATGGACGCAATTTGCCGTGGCGGCATCGCTGGCCTGATCTGGCACCTGCTTATCATGTTTGGTTGTCCGAGATCATGTTGCAACAGACTGTTGTGGCAACGGTGATTCCCTATTTTCTTGAGTTCACTCGTCGTTGGCCTGATGTGACAGCCCTTGCCAAAGCCCCGCTTGATGATGTGCTGGCGGCATGGGCGGGGCTTGGCTATTACGCCCGTGCACGCAATCTGCATAAAGCCGCATTAAAAGTCGCTTTTGAGCATGGTGGCATTTTTCCCAGGGATGAAGTCGGTCTTCGTGATTTACCCGGCATCGGCCCCTATACAGCGGGGGCAATCAGAGCGATTGCCTTTGGCCAGAAAGCCACAGTTGTCGATGGAAATATCGAGCGCGTGCTGGCGCGCCAATATGCTGTTACCACGCCGCTACCGGCGGCCAAGGCCGAAATCGGCACAATCTATGCGGCGATCTGTCCGGATCAGCGCCCATCTGATTTTCCACAGGCCTTGATGGATTTTGCCAATGCTGTCTGCACAGTCAAAGCCCCCGGATGCGCCAGCTGTCCGCTTGCCATGTCATGCGTTGCTGGCCGCAATGGCACTGCCGCCAACTTTCCGGTAAAAGCGGCGAAAAAACCCAAACCGGCACGGCGCGGTATGGCTTTTGTGGCCTTTGATGCCGAGGGGCGGTGTCTATTGGTCAAACGGCCAGATAAAGGTTTGCTTGGCGGGATGCTGGCATTTCCCTCAGTCGGATGGGATCAACGCGCGCCTGACAAGCTCGCCAGTCTTGATGATGCGCCTTTTGCGGCTGACTGGGTGATTCTGGATGATCCGGTACAGCATGTTTTCACGCATTTTATGCTTGATATGCAGGTTGCCGTGACACGCCTTGATGCAGGTGTGTATCCCGATGTACCAGATTATAGTGGCGCCAACTGGGTCACCCCGCGCGCCGCCGATTTGCCCAGCCTGATGCGCAAGGTGCTAAAGGCGGTTCAGGCCAATCGCCCCTAGTGATTAAAATGCCGCATACCGGTAAAGACCATCGCCAAACCGGCCTGATCTGCCGCCGCGATCACTTCATCATCCCGCATTGATCCGCCTGGCTGGATAATCGCCGTGCTTCCGGCCTTGGCAATCGCCTCCAGCCCGTCGGCAAAAGGGAAAAACGCATCTGATGCGGCCACTGACCCTGTTGTGCGCGGTTGTTTCCAGCCATTCAGCTTGGCCATATCCGCCGCCTTTTGCACAGCGATGCGCGCCGAATCGATACGGCTCATCTGACCTGCACCAACGCCTGCGGTGATCGCGTCTTTGACAAAGACAATCGCGTTCGATTTGACATGTTTGGTGACTTTCCATGCGAACAGCATATCGTCAATCTCGGCATCAGACGGGATGCGCCGCGTCACGATTTTCAGATCATTGCGGGTGATGATACCATTATCGCGTGTTTGCACCAGAAACCCGCCAGCTACCGATTTGAAAGCAGGCGTCGAAACCGCCGGATCAGGCATTGCTCCGGTCAGCAAAAGCCGCAAATTGGGTTTGGCCTGCATCACCGCAATCGCCGCGTCGGATGCATCCGGTGCGATCACGACTTCGGTAAAAATGCTGGTAATCGCATGCGCAAGCTCTTCGTCTAATGGCCGGTTTAACGCAACAATCCCGCCAAAGGCACTCACCGGATCAGCCGCCAGCGCATGTTGCCAGGCCTCTATCATGCTATCCCCGCTCGCCACCCCGCACGGATTGGCATGTTTGATGATCGCAACGGTCGGCGCGTCAAATTCGGCGGCAAGTTCAAAGGCCGCATTCGTATCATTGATATTGTTATAGGAAAGCGGCTTGCCCTGAAGCTGGCGCGCATTGGTCACGCCCGGACGATCCGAACCATTG
>NZ_CAXBVX010000160.1:0-2939 GCF_963979125.1 uncultured Candidatus Puniceispirillum sp. | reverse complement strand
TGGCAATCCGGTTGTGCTGGAACAAGGCATGGCCTTTTTCATGCATATGATCCTGATGGATAGCGAAAGCGGCGCGGCCATGAATCTGGGCGAAAGCTTTGTACTTGAGGAGAATGGCGGCACCCGCCTCAGCACCTCAAGCCGTGATCTTTTTGTGGGTGAATAGACACCGCCGGACGTTACCGCCCGACGATCATTTCATCCGTACCGAACGGGAAGTCGGTGATGTTTTCCGCGCCATCTTCGGTGATAATCAGAATATCATGCTCGCGGTAACCGCCCGCCCCTGAGTCGCCTTCGGGGATCATAATCATCGGTTCCATTGACACCACCATGCCGGGTTTCAGTTCGGTCTGGATGTCTTCGCGCAATTCAACCGAGGCTTCGCGCCCGTAATAATGGCACAACACGCCAAAGGAATGCCCATAGCCGAATGAGCGATATTTCAGCAAATCCCATTCGCGGTACATTTCGTTCAGTTCGGTAGCCACGTCGGCACATTTCACACCAGGTTTTAACAGTTCCATGCCACGCACATGCACAGCGCAGTTTTTCTGCCAGAGGTCATGATGCGCGTTCGAGGCTGACCCGCAGAACAAGGTGCGTTCGAGCGCGGTGTAATAGCCAAACATCATCGGAAAGGTGTTGAGCGACAAAATATCGCCATCTTCGATCAACTTGTTAGTAACAGGATTATGCGCGCCATCGGTATTGATGCCTGATTGGAACCATGTCCATGTATCCATCAATTCGACAAAGGGAAAGGAATCGGCAATTGCCCGCACCATGGCATTTGTCGAGGCAATGGCCACTTCATGCTCGGGAACGCCAGCCTTGACGGCTTCCATTACCGCACGACCTCCAACGCGGCACATTTCGGCGCCTTTACGGATCAGCACATGTTCTTCGGCGCTTTTGATCGTGCGCAAATCCATGGCCGCCGCCGCACAGTCAACCAGTTCGACATTTGGGAAATGGTCTTCAAGCAGGACTTTTAAATCCAGATTGACATGATCAAATTCGATGCCAAGGCGTTTTACGCCTTTCAACAGATCCTTGAGAGCGGTGAAATAGCTGTCACGGCGCCAATCGGTATAGGTGACATTATCGCCTGTCGAACGGCGCCAAGGCTGGCCGCCATCAATCGCGGCAGAAATTGTAGTCACGCCATCCTTGCTAAGCACGGCACCATAGCGTCGCCCGAACTGGCAATATAAAAACCCCGAAAAATAGCAGACATTATGATAAGAGGTGAACAGACAGGCATCAATATCCAGATCACCCATAATGGCCATCATAGCATCACTACGGCGGGTCATTTCACCGTTTGTGAAAGGTTGATAAGTCTTTTCGCCGTTGTGCCAGCGGGTAACATGAAGCATCTGATCGTCGGACATTTTACACTCCCATAAAAGGCTAAATATTCATCTGTTGTTTGTCTGGCATTAGAGAAAAACAGACATGCGGTCAATCGAATAAATATGCTTTTTACAGGTTGTAACGCGCTGTGAAATACAAGCTGTTTTGGATGCGCCTAAGGCATGAAGCGTTTCCGGCATCGCTGTTAATCACTATAAGCACTGGACATGGGGGATGGATTGCCAAATGCTGTAAATAATTATTTTGTTATCACATTTTCAACCCAGAAAGTGATTGACATGTGCCGGACTGGGACAGCATTGTTAGGCACCTAAATTTGGTTAAATAATCTTGGTAGTATTAAAAAATGTCAGTTATGTCCGCACCACAAAACGCTTTTGTTTCATTTCAGGGTGTTCAAAAAAGTTATGATGGTGTCTCGCTTGTCGTCAAGGATTTGAATCTTGATATTGCCGAGGGTGAATTTGTCACCATGCTTGGCCCGTCAGGTTCTGGAAAAACAACATGTCTGATGATGCTTGCCGGTTTTGAAACCGCAACGCATGGCGACATAAAGCTCAATAATGTGGCGATCAACAACATCCCCCCGCACAAGCGTGGCATAGGGATGGTGTTTCAGAATTATGCTTTGTTTCCGCATATGACAGTTGCTGAAAATCTGGCATTTCCGCTGAAAGTGCGGAAATTAAGCACTTCGGATGTTGAAGATAAAGTCCGTAATGTGCTGGATATGGTGCAAATGCGACAGTTTGCAGATCGTAAGCCTGCCCAGCTTTCAGGTGGCCAGCAACAGCGTATCGCCTTGGCAAGGGCATTGGTTTTCAACCCTAGCCTTGTATTGATGGATGAGCCGCTTGGTGCGCTTGATAAGCAATTACGCGAGCATATGCAGTATGAGATCAAACATATTCACGAAAATCTGGGCGTTACTGTAGTTTATGTGACACATGATCAATCCGAGGCATTAACTATGTCGAATCGAATTGCTGTGTTTGACGATGGCATTATCCAACAGCTTGACGATCCCGTTACGCTTTATGAAAAGCCTGAAAATGCATTTGTTGCGCAATTTATTGGTGAAAATAACCAGCTTCCGGGGGTTGTCGATAGTGTGCGTGGCAATATTGCTACCGTTAAGCTGGATAAGGGCGATGTTGTTAAGGCTCTGGCTGTTAATATTGATGGCCCGGGTTCTAAAACAATGCTGTCTATCCGCCCAGAACGGTGCGTGCTGACCGACAAGAAATCAAAATCGATGAGCGCGCTAGATGCAAAGGTTTTGGAACTGATCTATCTTGGTGATCATATCAGGTGCCGGATGATGGTGACGGGTAATGATCAATTTATTGTAAAGGTACCAAACACAGCAGGACCTTTGGGACTGGAAATTGGTGCGGATTTATTTGTTGCCTGGAATACGGATGATTGCCGGGCACTTGATTACAGGACAACAGTTTGACTATGACAATGGTCATGAATTGACGATCTGAAGTGGGGGGCAAAATGCACCCCGGATCGTTATTTGCGTAGAGCTCCATTAGGGGTAACAATAAGGGAGA
>NZ_CAXBVX010000159.1:0-2997 GCF_963979125.1 uncultured Candidatus Puniceispirillum sp. | reverse complement strand
ATGATGAAAGTGTTCTTGACGCGGCAACGGCAATTAACAAGACCATCGAGGGCTGGATAACCCAGCATCCCGAACAATGGTTCTGGCCGCATCGGCGCTGGACGAAAGATGTTTAGATCGGGGGATGTCTAGAACAGACTGTCCTGCTTTGTATCTTTGGTGACAGACAGTTTGGTGGTGGCTTTTTTGGCTGGTTTTGGTGCTTTATGGGCAGTGCCATCCGGGTCAAGCAATGCCTGGCGGCTGGCATCAGCAAAGCGTAATGTGACTTCGGCACCCTGCGGCGCATCAATGGCACGTTTTAGCGGCGTACCTTCGGCATTGGTGACTAGAGCAAATCCACGATCAAGAACACGTTCAAATGAATTGGCTTGCAGTAATTTTCCCGCAGAATTTACAGCCTGCTCATGCCGCTCAAGCATCTGTCCAAATACATTGGCAAGGCGATCCGATAGCCGGATGAAATGGCCACTCATTTCGGCAAGCCTTGTCTCAGGTGGACGTAACCGTCCAGCCAGACCAGATAAATCAAGCCGCCTTTTAGCCAGCACACGTTCCAGTGACGTGTTCAGCCCAGCCAGCGCATAATCAAGCATCTGCCCTCGACGGGCAATCATTTCAGCTGGATCAAGTAAACCGCGCGCGGCTATACGTAGCATCTGGTCTGTTGTTTCCAGCCGTTGGCTGATGCTGCGTTTCAAGCGTGCTTCGGTCTCGCTTATATGCGCGGCAAGGTCAGCACGTACTGGCACTGCCAATTCAGCCGCCGCGGTTGGCGTTGGCGCACGCAGATCGGCTGCAAAATCAATTAATGTTGTATCGGTTTCATGACCAATTGCCGAAATTACCGGCAAAGAACAATCAGCTACAGCGCGGACAACTTCTTCTTCATTAAATGCCCATAAATCTTCCAGCGCGCCGCCACCACGCGCAACAATCAACATATCAGGGCGCGGAATTGCACCATCTGAAGGCATCGCATCAAATCCGCGAATAGCCGCGGCAACCTGTCCTGCTGCGCTTTTGCCTTGAACAAGCGTGCCCCAAACCAGAACATGCACGCCAAACCGCGCATCAAGACGATGTAAAATATCACGTATAACAGCGCCCGTCGGGCTGGTAATCACGCCAATAGTCGTTGGCATTTCGGGAATTGGTCGTTTTCGACCAGGGTCAAAAAGTCCCTCAGCCGCCAGCATACGGCGGCGTTCCTCGAGCATTTTCAGCATCGCGCCTTCGCCAGCCATTTCCATCTGATTGACAACAATCTGATATTTAGACTGACCGGGATATGTGGTCAGCTTGCCTGAACAGATTACCTCTAGCCCTTCTTCAGGCTGTACCTGCAAATTACCCGCTACCGTTTTCCAGCAAACCGCGGCCAGAGTAGAGCGGTCATCTTTCAACGTGAAATAGACATGACCAGATGGCGCGCGGGTTGGCCGCGAAATTTCTGCCCGCACCCTTACATAATCAAACGCCCCTTCGACAGTGGCCTTGACGCGTTTGGACAATTCGCCAATCGTCATATAGGGTGCGTTATCACCTGCTGAGGTGGCGCTGTTCTGGCTGTTATAAGTATCGTCTGTTTCGGTCATCAGGGTCTCTTTCATAAGGTACCCATTCTATGGCATATTGGCGTTGCCGCAACTCCAAAGGAAGTAAAGCAAGATGAAAATTCTACTGATCGGTGGTGGCGGGCGCGAACATGCACTTGCCCGATCAATTGCCGACTCACCGCTGACCTCGGATTTACGAATCGCGCCTGGTAACCCGGGTATGGAAGGGCTTGGCACATTGATACAGATCAAGGCGGATGATTATGACGCATTATTCGATTATGCCGTAGAAGAAACGGTTGATCTGGTTGTAATCGGCCCTGAAGCCCCGCTTGTTGCCGGACTGGCTGATCGGTTGGATGCCGCTGGTATTCGTGCCTTTGGTCCCTCAGCGGCGGCGGCACAGCTTGAAGGATCAAAAGCCTTTGCCCGTGATTTCTGCACCCGTCACAATATCCCCCAACCTAGATTTTTTGCCGCCCAAGACAAAGACACTGCATATCGGCATATTGACGCGTTGAACGGATTTTGCGTGGTCAAGGCCGATGGCCTTGCTGCAGGAAAAGGCGTTGTTGTTGCTGATACAGGCGATGACGCCAAAGCCGCCGCCGATGCTATGCTTGGCGGTCGGTTTGGCGATGCCAGCAAGACCATTCTGATCGAAGAACGTATTTTGGGGCCCGAAGCCTCGCTTTTCGCTTTGCTTGATGGTAATGACGCGCTTTATATGGCCAGCGCACAAGATCACAAACGTGCCTTTGATGGTGATAAAGGCCCAAACACTGGTGGCATGGGCGCTATTTCACCATCACCCCGACTTGATGATACTTTGATTGAACAGGTGATGGATAGCATTGTCCGCCCGCTGGCGCGCGGTATGACTGTGGAAGGCACCCCTTATCGGGGTGTTCTTTATGTAGGGTTGATGCTGACCACACATGGCCCGCAGGTTATCGAATTCAACTGCCGCTTTGGTGATCCCGAAGCACAGGTCATTCTGCCACGACTGAAAACCGATGTCGTCAGTGCGATGCTGGCAGCAACAGATGGCGGTCTAGGCCATTTTGACATGCGCTGGGACGACGCCAATGCCGTGACCATAGTGATGGCAACTAAAGGCTATCCGGGGGACTATGACAAAGGTAGCACCATCAATATCAGTGAAAATAACGACCCAGATTGTATTGTTTTTCACGCAGGTACAGCACGTGATAAACATGGACAGCTTATTGCCTCAGGTGGCCGTGTTCTGGCCGTAACGGGCATGGGCAATGATGCGCATTCAGCCCGCCAAAAGGCGTATGACGCAGTTGCCAAAATCGACTGGCCAGACGGGTTTTATCGCACTGATATTGCGGCTGATAGCTAGCGTTTCGTCGCAAAAAAATCTGACAGCACAGCGCTGGCAGCCTGTTCAGACAGGCCGCCATAAATTTCT
>NZ_CAXBVX010000158.1:0-3012 GCF_963979125.1 uncultured Candidatus Puniceispirillum sp. | reverse complement strand
AGCATGAATTGTTATCGTCTGGGGGATTGAACTTATCAGACTGCGAATATGAGCCCGATCAAATTTTACCAAATCTCCGACAACATTGGCGCCTGCTTTACGCCAGTCATCAAGGGCAACTGGATCACGAAAAACAACACCAACATCTTCAAGAATGGACATTGAGGCATCGTCAATTCGTGCAATCTGATCTTCATCCATTGGCGCCGTCAGAGGCAAACGGTTTTCCAATGTTGGCAACATGGGCGGCACATGTAGCGCCCGCTTTGCTCTGCGTGATGAGCGGCCGCCAGCGCGGTTAACAATGTCTGATGGTGACAATTCGAACAGTCCCCCATTTATGAATGTTTCGCATATCCAATCGTTTTTAATTGAACAGTAATTTCATCAAGAATAGCTGGATCATCAATCGTTGCTGGCGTTGACCATTCTTGTCCATCAGCAATCTTTGCCATCGTGCTTCGTAACACCTTGCCTGACCGTGTTTTTGGCAAGCGGTCAACAACAACCAGCAGATTAAAGGCCGATACACGGCCAACGCGCTCTTTCACAAGGGCTATCGCCTCAGCTATGATGTCTTCGGCTGGGCGCAGGCAGTTTGGATATAGACAGATCATGCCAAGCGGTAACTGGCCTTTCAATTCATCAGCCACGCCAATAACAGCGCATTCGGCAATGTCCGGATGATCGGCCAGCACTTCTTCTAATTGCCCTGTCGATAGCCGATGGCCAGCAACGTTAATCACATCATCGGTACGCGCCATGATATAGATGTACCCATCTTCATCTTTAAAGCCAGCATCACCTGACTCATAATAGCCCGGAAACGTGGTGAAATATTTTTCAACAAAGGCCTTATCAGCACCCCATATTGTTGACATGGCCGACGGTGGTAAAGGCCACTTAATCGCGATCGCCCCCAATTCGCCGGGGGGTACAATCTCGCCTTCTGCATCAAGAATATCAATCTCATAGCCTGGCATCGGCACCGAAGGCGATCCCAATTTGACAGGCAACTTTTCAATACCCATCGGATTGGCGCAAATAGACCATCCCGTTTCTGTTTGCCACCAATGGTCAATAACAGGCACGTTCAGTTTATTTTCTGCCCATGTGACTGTATCTGGATCGGCACGCTCGCCAGCAAGAAACAGATATTCGAGTGATGAAATATCATATTTTTTAATCAGCTCACCATCTGGATCAGCGCGCTTGATCGCCCGAAAGGCTGTCGGTGCCGTAAACAGCACTTTGACCTTATGATCGGCAATCACCCGCCAGAACACACCCGCATCAGGTGTTCCGATAGGCTTGCCTTCAAACAGAATGCTGGTGCATCCGAACAACAAAGGTGCATAGACGATATAGGAATGTCCAACGACCCAGCCAATATCCGACGCTGCCCAATAAACCTCGCCGGGTTTCATGTCATAAATCGCCGACATCGACCAGTTCAATGCCACAGCATGGCCACCATTATCACGCACAATGCCTTTGGGCTGACCTGTGGTGCCTGATGTATAGAGAATATAAAGCGATGCTGATGCGGCTAGCGGAACGGGAGGCAATTCGGCCACATTTTTATGGGCATCATGCCATTCAATATCACGACCCGTAACAAGATCCGCTTGCAAGGCATCCCGCTGGACAATCACACAATGCGATGGCTTGTGATCCGACATGTCAATGGCGGCATCCAACAAGGGTTTATATTCGACAATACGGTTAGGCTCATGCCCACAAGACGCACTGATAATGACTTTGGGTGTTGCGTCATCAATGCGTTTGGCAAGTTCAGCCGCCGCAAAACCACCAAAGACCACTGAATGCACAGCGCCCATGCGCGCGCATCCAAGCATGGCAATAACCGCTTCGGGGATCATCGGCATATAAATAATGACGCGGTCGCCTGTTTCCACACCATAGGATTGTAACATACCCGCAAATTGCGCAGTTTTCTGTTGCAGTTCGGCAAAGCTGAGCTTGCGTCCCGAGCCCGTGATAGGCGAGTCATATATCAACGCATCTTGCTCACCACGGCCAGCCATCACATGCCGGTCAACAGCGTTAAAACACGTATTCATAACCCCGTCGGGGAACCAGCTGTAAAACGGCTTTCGCGACGCATCCAGCGCAGACGATGGTGGCAACACCCAATCAATGCCGTTTGCCGCATCAAGCCAAAATCCCTGACTGTCGCCAGCGGCTTTTTCAAAAAGAGATTTATACGCACTCATCGATCGCACTCCCCACGCAAAATGTCTTTGCCCGCTTGCTTTACGCGGCTTTATCTAAAAATTTGTCCCAGATCATAAATTATTATCGCCACATCAGACTCCAGCGGAAATGACAGCATACCCATCACATCATACCCCAGAACGGCAGGCATAATATAAAACCTGATCATATATAGAAACCATGCCACATAAAGCGGCTTCATTCTGTCAATCAGGAATGGGGGCGTTAATCGCCGCATAACCACTATCATGGGGTTGGTTATTTTGACGAATGCCTTCATGAAAAAGAAATCAGAATTTTCAGCGACGAACAGCGACATGCCAAACCGGCCAATCAATGTCCACATGGCGGCACCCATCACATAATCCATGATCAGGACAATTGTTGAAAATCCGCTTTCCATCCCCGGCATTCCCCTAGCAATTTCTTTTCAAATCTCTTTACCCAACAAGGTAATTCATATTTACACTAGCAAAAAATAGGGCGGGGAAAAGCCCCCGCCCCTTGCATTCATTGTAACATTCGCTCTATGACCGCTTATTGCGATGCGTCCAGCACAGCTTTACCCTTTGGAATACGAATTTCGTCAACCATCTTCTGGGTTTCTTCATCCGGCTCCTCGGTAGCCAAGCTCACGACAATCATCAGGATCAGGCTAATCGGCATACCGATCATACCAAACCGCAGACCGTCTAGGCCAAGCCATGGCGTCATGCCAGCGAACTGCACCATATACAGATACCATGTACCAGCGCCAAAGCAACTGATCATAAC
>NZ_CAXBVX010000157.1:0-3081 GCF_963979125.1 uncultured Candidatus Puniceispirillum sp. | reverse complement strand
TTTACCTTTGTCGGTGGTACAGCCATTGATCTCGAACTCAGAGGGATTGCTGGTGGCCAAATCATGGAAGCAGGCATTTCATCACAGTTATTTGAGATGATAAACATTATGCTTTCACCTGCACTGGCAACAGCAATGTCCGTTGTGATTGTTGTTTTGCTACTGACCTTTCTCGTTACATCGGCGGACTCGGCTGTTTTGATCATTAATACGATTGCCGCCGGGGGTGATGCCTCACAAAAAGGCAATGTCCATATCATTACATGGGGTGCAGCATTAACACTGGTTATCGCCGTTTTGCTTCTGGCAGGTGGTTTGTCAGCCATCAACACAGCGATGATCATTGGTGCCTTGCCATTTTCCTTTGTGATGGCTTTGATGGGCATTTCCTTGCTTAAGGCGCTCATCAGAGATGCTATGCGTGAAAATTTAAAAGCCAAAGAATAACGCATTCACGCATTATGCTTGTAATCCAACTAAAGCAAACAGTCCCAGAAGAACGTCATAATTCTGGGACTGTTTGCTTGTTGAAAAGGTAGATTGTTTTCTAACTCATGTCATGTCATGTTCTGATGAAACGGTTGCTGTTTGTACATCTTATCGTTCAACATCATCTAAACAGGTAGACTATTATGAGTGACAATGAATTTCTTAGATCCATCGAGGATAATTTTAAAAAGGCAGCGTCATTTCTGGATTTGGATGATGGATTGGCCCATAAAATAATGATAACCAATTCCACTTATGTAGTCCGATTTGGCGTCCGTTTGCGTGGATCGCTTCATACTTTCACCGGATATCGTTCAGTGCATTCTGAACATTTTGAACCAGTAAAAGGCGGCATTCGATTTAACGAACATGTGTCACAGGAAGAAGTCGAGGCACTAGCTTCCCTCATGACATATAAATGCGCTCTCATGGAAATACCATTTGGCGGTTCAAAGGGCGGCTTAATCATAAATCCGTCCGACTGGAATGAAACAGAACTTGAACGCATCACCCGCCGCTTTACTCAGGAGCTGGCTAAACGTGATCTTATCCACCCGTCACAGAATGTCCCGGCTCCTGATGTTGGAACTGGTGAACGTGAAATGGCGTGGATGGCTGATGAATATAAGCGCCTCAATCCCACCGATTTGCATGCGTGGGCCTGCGTTACGGGTAAACCAGCTGGCAAGGGTGGTATAGCTGGCCGCACCGAGGCAACTGGCCGCGGTGTTCAATATGGCTTGCAAGAGTTTTTTCGTCATAAAATCGATGTTGAAAAGACTGGCCTATCCGGCGATCTCAAAGGCAAACGCATCATCATCCAGGGTCTTGGTAATGTTGGCTATCACGCCGCCTTGTTTCTGAGTACAGAAGACGGTGCATTGATTACCCATGTTCTGGAACGTGGCGGTGCCATCGTCAATGAAAACGGTATCGATATTACGGCGTTGCGCGCTCATATCATGAAAAATGGGACTGTTGAGGGCTTTGACGGCTTCGTAAAAAGTGGCATTGAGATGCTGGAAGCTGATGCTGATATCCTGATACCTGCGGCAATGGAACTTGTGATTACCGAGGATAATGCCCCGAATATAAAAACGCCCCTGATTATTGAGGCCGCAAATGGTCCCATTTCTGCCAAAGGCGATGCCATAATCCGTGACCGCGGCATCGTTGTAATTCCTGATCTATATGCAAATGCTGGCGGTGTCACGGTTAGCTACTTTGAATGGATCAAAAATCTGACACGTATTCGGTTTGGTCGCCTGCAGCGTCGGCAAAGCGAAAACCATTTTAATGCCATTATCAGCGGTGTTGAAATGATGACTGGCAAGCCTTTTCCTGATGATTTGCGTGATCGTGCCCTGACAGGAGCGACCGAGCTTGATCTGGTGCGCTCTGGCCTGGAAGATACAATGCGGCAAGCCTATATAGACATCAGCGCTGAATGGAATGCCAATCCTGAAATCCCTGATTTACGCACAGCAGCCATGAAAATTGCTGTTCAGCGTGTGTCTTCTAGCTACAGTTCGTTGGGCATCTGACCAGACGAACTGACATAGTGCTAAAAGCATTTCGGCTAACAGCAATATCGCGCATAGGCATCAACGCTTGCTTTGAAAATATGCGCATGGCGGTTCATAAGTGCGGCTACATCCTTGTCATAACCACCGCCTATGACCGTGGCCACAGGAATATCTTGTGACAGAAAATGTTTCAGAACCATATCGTCTCTGGCGCGCAGACCATCATCAGTAATATTAAGATAGCCAAGTCGGTCATCTATATGGACATCAACGCCCGCATCATAAATGACAATATCTGGGCGCATAATGTTTGCCAGTTTTGACAATGTATCACCAAGGATAGCAAGGTAACCGTCATTATCGAGGCCAGAGTCAAGCTCGACATCAAAGTCACTTATTGCCTTACGCGCAGGATAATTTCTAGCGCAATGCAATGATACGGTTACGGCTCGTTCCTCATGCGTCAGCATCCGCGCGGTGCCATCACCTTGATGCACATCGCAATCAAGTATCAGCACCCGATTTATATCCGGCTCATCTAGTAAATTGACCGCGGCAAAAGCAATGTCATTAAACACACAAAAACCAGCCCCATGGCCATAATGCGCGTGATGCGTACCACCGGCAGCATGACATGCAAGCCCATGTTCAAGCGCCAACTTCGCCGTCATCAACGTGCCATTGGGAGCCAGAAAAGAACGTCTCGCCAAAGCCTCACTCCATTCAAAGCCAAGTACACGCAGAGCATCTGACGCAATCGTACCATTACTGATTGAAGTGACGTAGTCCGGATCATGAATGCTTGAAACAGCCGCAACGCTGGCTGGGGTTGGATTTACCTGGGTGAATTCTGACAGAACGCCTGCAGATTCAAGATGGCTTATTAGACGGGTAAACTTGCTGGCTGGAAACCGATGCCCCTCGGCTAGGGGAATATCATAATCAGGGTGCGTTACGAGATGAAGCATAAAGAAACGATCAGTAAATGGTAAAACCCGCATTCAAATATATGAACGCATACATCCCAAAAATGGCGATTCCGGGAGGACTCGAACCCCCAACCTGC
>NZ_CAXBVX010000156.1:0-3091 GCF_963979125.1 uncultured Candidatus Puniceispirillum sp. | reverse complement strand
CTCCGTCGCAGTTGGCACCAAGCAAAAAATGAATAATTTCAATAAGACTAGACTTACCTGCACTGTTACGTGTCTTCCCCTCACCCAAGACATCATCACCACGTGATAGCAACACATTTAGTCCTGCATGAAATTCTATCGATTTAAAATTAGTCAGTGAACTATCAATCTTCCTAATCATTTAACACCTCTCAATCTGATTAGGCCTTTGTCATGTTTTATACTTCCGATCGCAAAGAGAAATGATAATGACAATGTAAACCAATCAAAACCTAATGGCGTTGATGTAGACTCATATTCCTTACTTACCTTGTGCCAAATATTTGAAACGGTTGATGGGTGTTGAAGGTTGGCGAGTATAGTTGCGCCAACCCCCAGTAATGAACGTCTTAGCATCAAGTGTTTGCTGGGCAGTATCATTTTGTGACTTCCAATCCTGAGCTTTCAAAAATCTCACAGAGGTCAAATAAATATGCCAATAAAATGTCAGCTGCTACGGTCTTTGATTTTTTATGAACAACATCGCCAATTGTGAACATAAGTAAATTGTCCATTATAACATCAGGATCAAGGTTTTGATTTTTAAGATCTGCGTATTTGTTCTTAAAATGAGATGCCAGTTTGTCAGCTCTCAAATTGTCATGATGATTAGCAAGATATCTTGCTACTTTAGGTGTATATTTACGCGCATTTGCAATTGCGTCTTTCCATGGTTGACTGAGGCCATTCTCATCCAGCTTACCAATTGGTACAGGCTCTAAAGGTTGCTTATCGATTGTGGAAGTATCTTCTGACTCCATAAGCGTATTGATTATATCTCTAATCAATTCTGGCTGGGCATTCATGTAGTCTTGACTTGTCGCTATGGCACCAAAAAAACCTTCAAGTTGATCAGATTTGAAGTCTGAAAAAATGGTCTCAAATTTATGTGAACCCATTGTGCTGATTTCAATTGTTTTGTTATCATTTTTAAGTTGTTCGATTTTTTGGACTATAGCTTCTGGCAAACCATCAATCAGATTGTGAACAAATATCCATTTACGCATTTCCAAGTTAGCGTTGTTGATTGCCTTATCAAAATCTTCTTCAATTTTCCTTTTTAATTGTGCAACATTTCCAGCAGAGCCGTTTGTTGCGCCATAACATTGAAAAACACATTTTTCAGATGTGAGATAGCCATCACATCCAGCATCACCAAATGATCCATGTGGGCGTATTTTTAGAAAATCCTCACCATATTTTTGTTGCATAACTTCAGAGAAAAACTCTTGAAATGCATTGGCGTTTGCTTCGCGTAACTTTAGCTGTAAAAGTCGCTTCCAATAAAAATCCATGTGAAGCCTCCCTAAACGGAAAGCCTACAGACAATAGTTTAATATAAAGTTAACAGCGATAAGCCACACAAAATCGCCTGCCGGAAACGGCACGAATATTAGCAATCATATAAAGAAAAAGGTTGGTGGAGCCAGACGGGATCGAACCGACGACCTCATGCTTGCAAAGCACGCGCTCTCCCAGCTGAGCTATGGCCCCACATTCGCCCCATATGGTTAAGGCGACGAACCTTGGAAATGTACCGTGTATAACCGGAACAGGGCGGTTATCTTCTAATGCGGCGTGCGGGTCAACCCCTTTTTCACGTCTTTAACGCAAAAAAAGGGGACAGCCATTACGACCGTCCCCATTTCAGGAGGAAACCTATTAATGCGGCGCGGGCGGGCGCCCTTAGGCCGCCGAGCGTGACCCCAGCGCATCAAGCACTGCCTGATAGACAATCTCGCCCTTATGCACATTCAGACCATTCATCAGATGCGGATCATCATCAAGCGCGGCAACGCCTTTGTCAGCCAGCGCCAGCACATGCGGCAAAGTCGCGTTATTCAACGCCTCGGACGAGGTGCGCGGCACCGAACCAGGCATATTGGCAACACAATAATGCACAATATCATCAATGATATAGGTCGGATCATCATGCGTGGTTGGCTTTGACGTTTCAAAACAGCCGCCCTGATCGATGGCCACATCAACCAGAACCGCGCCTGGCTTCATACCAGATAGCTGGGCACGGGTGATCAGCTGGGGCGCGCTGGCGCCCGGAATCAGAACCGCGCCGATAATCATATCGGCCTGCATGACCGCTTCGGCCAGAACCGCGCTGTTTGAATAGCGCGTGCTAATCGCATTGCCAAAAATATCCGACAGATAGCGCAGACGTGGCACTGACCGATCAAATACGGTAACGCGCGCGCCAAGACCAACCGCCATTTTAGCCGCATTCACGCCAACAACACCGCCGCCAATAATCACGACTTCAGCTGGCGCCGTGCCAGGTACGCCCGAAATCAGAATACCGCGCCCGCCGGCATTGGCTTTCAGATGCGACGCCCCTTCGACCACCGCCAGACGGCCGGCGACTTCGCTCATCGGTGCCAGAAGCGGCAAACCGCCCTGATCGTCAGTGATGGTTTCATAGGCAATGGCAGTACAGCCAGAATCAACCAGCCCATAAGCCTGCGGGGCATCAGCCGCAAGATGCAGATAGGTAAACAGGATCTGATCGGATGATAGCTGTACCCATTCGGATGGCTGTGGCTCTTTGACCTTGACGATCATCTCGGCTTTTTCAAATATGTCGGCAGCCGTGGCGGCAATCTCGGCACCAACAGCGCGATAGGCATCATCGCCCGCACCAATGCCAGCCCCCGCATTGGTTTCGACAATCACCTGATGGCCACGTCCAACAAGCTCGGCAACCGATGATGGCACAAGGCCAACGCGAAATTCTCTGGTCTTTATTTCCTTTGGAACACCTACAAGCATGACAAGCTCCTCATACGCCTTGGCCACGCCAAGATATTGTTAAAACTGTATGTATATATTATTCAAAAACTAATGGCATTACCTTGCTTTTTATTGTGGAATTTCATTATAGTGATGTTGATAATTCGTATTTTTATGCAAAACACGCACAAAAATTCTGTTTTCAAATTTGTTATTGATGATATATGCGGGTAATGAGAGCCAGATGGACAAAATTGATCTTACGATTCTTGAAGCGTTGCAAAATAACGCGCGTATTTCAAATGTTGAG
>NZ_CAXBVX010000155.1:0-3113 GCF_963979125.1 uncultured Candidatus Puniceispirillum sp. | reverse complement strand
TTTGACCGGAAGAATTATTTTTACGCGGATTTGCCACAAGGCTATCAGATTAGCCAGTTCAAACAGCCTATCGTTGGCGAGGGCATCTTGCGGATTGATCTTGCCGATGGATCAAGTAAGGATATCGGTATTGAGCGTTTGCATCTGGAACAGGATGCAGGAAAATCAATGCATGATCAGCATCCAAGCAAAAGTTATATTGATCTGAATCGAACTGGCGTTGCCTTGATGGAAATTGTGTCCCGACCTGATATTCGTTCGGCAACGCAAGCGGCGGCCTATGTGCGGAAATTACGGTCGATTCTACGTTATCTGGGCACATGCGATGGCAATATGGAAGAAGGCTCGATGCGCGCCGATGTCAATGTATCGGTTCGGCGTCCCGGTGATGAACTGGGCACGCGAACCGAGACCAAAAACCTGAACTCACTTCGTTTCATCCAGCAAGCCATTGACTATGAAGTTGCCCGCCAGATTGAAGTCATCGAGGATGGAGGCACGATTGATCAGGAGACCCGTCTTTTTGATACAAATACCGGCATGACGCGTACTATGCGGAGCAAGGAAGATGCGCATGATTATCGCTATTTTCCCGATCCCGATCTGTTGCCGCTAGAAATCACACAAAGCGATGTTGATAAGCTGGCAGCGGGTCTGCCCGAATTGCCAGATTCGATCAAAGACCGTTTGATGAATGATTATGGTCTATCTGCCTATGATGCGGCGGTTATCACCGAAGAACGCGAGACAGCTGCTTTCTATGAGGCCGCAAGTAAGGGGCGTGACCGTAAATTGGTAGCAAACTGGATGACTGTTGAATTGTTTGGCGCGTTGAACAAGGCTGGACTTGATCTGGCGCGTTCGCCCGTATCGCCGGATGCGCTTGGCGGGTTGGTCGATATGATCAGCGATGGCACGATTTCGGGGCGTATTGCCAAGGATGTGTTTGCCGATATGATGCTGTCGGGCAAGCAGGCTACCGATATTGTCGAGGAAAAGGGGCTGAAACAGCTGTCGGATAGTGGTGCCATTGAAACTCTGATCGATGATGTCATGGCGGCTAATGAAGATAAGGTTGCCGAATATCGCGGTGGCAAGGACAAATTGTTTGGCTTCTTTGTTGGTCAGGTGATGAAACAGTCTGGAGGTCAGGCCAACCCGGGCATGGTTAATCAGCTGTTGCGCACCAAACTGGATGGGTAGGGTGCCTGTGGCTAATAATTATAGTAGGCCATGAAGGCCTCATTTACGTTCTTAGCCTTGGCATCAATTCCAGTTTGGGCCACAAAATCTTGGACTGAGTTAAAAAAGTTCAGCTTTCCATGTTTTAACGCCAAAATACCATCGACCGTATCAGTAAACTCTTCAAGATAGTGTGAAGATACAAGTATTGTCACCCCACTTTTTCTGCGCTCGGTGATACAATTCCATAATCCTGCGCGTGTATGGACATCCATTGCAACGGTAGGTTCGTCAAGTGCAAGAAACTGCTGGTTCAGACTAAGTGCGGCAAGTGTTGTTGCCCATTTACCATCACCAAAACTAGCTTTGCTAGGCGTTAACGCTAACAGACGATCAAGGCGTTCATGCCATTCTTGCGGAACAGATCTGAAAAACGCATCAAGACTAAACGTCCCTTGATTGATTCGAAATAACATTTCAATAAATTCACCAATCCTAAGTGCGTGAGGAATGGAAACATGCTGGCGAACATAGAACATATCTTCAGGTTTGATCTGCCAGT
Organism: uncultured Candidatus Puniceispirillum sp.; assembly: GCF_963979125.1. Classification (NCBI taxonomy): domain Bacteria; kingdom Pseudomonadati; phylum Pseudomonadota; class Alphaproteobacteria; order Puniceispirillales (SeqCode); family Puniceispirillaceae (SeqCode); genus Puniceispirillum (SeqCode); species uncultured Candidatus Puniceispirillum sp. The sequence goes on along the minus strand of NZ_CAXBVX010000155.1, from coordinate 1,369 downwards.
TTATTGAGCCTGCATCTGTCTTGATCTGGCCAAAAAGTATATTAAGCAAGGTACTTTTCCCAATGCCATTCGGTCCCAATATGCCGTAAATTTTGCCTGACTCAAATTTGAAGTTTGCATCTGAGAATATTGGCTTATTTCCGTAGCTGAAATGCAACGCATTAACTTGGCAGGTGAAAGATTGCAGAACTTTCGTGCCTTTCATATTCATTTGTCCCATTGTGTCTCTAGATTAAACCAAGTGATGGTTGCACCAAGCAGGCCAAGGCACACCATTAACCAGATGGTCAGCACCAACCATGATGTGTTGTAATTGCCAATGAATGAAGCGCCGACAGCTATCGGATTGATAGTATTTATTAAAGCGAGTGCCATATTGTTCGGGAACCGAATTAACTCCGCGAACGTAAGCAGCAACATGGGGGCATATGTTGATGTCACTAACCCCATGATCGTTTGAAATTTTAGAGGTATTAGATTCAGCATACTACCAGCGCAAATTACACAAAACACGACACCAAGAGCGCGCATAATCTGATGGAGATTTTCAGCAATTGTAACATCATTAAAGAAAAGACTGCTGAGGATACCGAAAGCGGCTACGATAATGCCTGTGAAAACAAACCCTGCAATAATTTGAGCGAGAATGTAGCGTTTCTGCGCTACTGGAAAGGACACAAAAGCTTGCAGAAAATTTGCTTCGCGGCGTCCGACAAGATACGCGCCTGTACTTCGTATTGCTGTTACCACACTTACAAAACTCAACATAATAGGAAACAATTTTGCGTTCAATGAGTCGGTGGTTTGCAGAAACAAGGCTACCATTATGATGAATGGAAAGGTGATTGACCAGAACAGCCAGCCTGGCTCGCGCATTTTTTCACGAAGCAGAAGTATTGATAAATTATATATATTCTGGATAGACGCGATCATGGAAACACTATGATTTTGTTTTATAGGCTGTCAAGATATTGTAATAATTATATAATATTAAGAATTCCTAATATAAATTATTGAAAAATGGTTAGCCGACCTCCGACACTGCAAATCGATAAAAGTACTGCATGTTTTACATGACGCCCTTTTCACGGGGGTTCTGCTAACAGGGTTTTTGCCGTAATGCCCATGCATAGACCGATTACCATCGGCTGGAAATTCCACATCAGATCATTGGCAGTAAGTATGAGACGATTTACGTGCTGGATACGCTCATTTCGGTTTGACAGAATTTGCTTTCATGGCTAGAGATAAGCCTGCATACGCCGTGTAAAACGATTGGTGCCTGTTCTGGTGAACAAGCATCCCCCTTGCGGAGGGGTGGCCGAGTGGCTGAAGGCGGCGGTTTGCTAAATCGTTAAAGGAAGAAATT
>NZ_CAXBVX010000154.1:0-3156 GCF_963979125.1 uncultured Candidatus Puniceispirillum sp. | reverse complement strand
AGAAAATAAAACTTGACCAATGGGCCGACAAAAAATAGTATCCGCACACCCTTGCCGATTTAGGTAGTGGCCGCATAAAAGACCAGCGCGAAAACGCGGTCGATGTAGCCAGACGCTAGGTCAGATATACAAGGACAAAGCTTTGCTTGAGCAATCAAGTGTATGTTAACGGAAAAACCAGCCTGACTGGGCATGGTGCTTCCGTGTTTTTATGTAAGAAATTCGGGATAGGCAGTAAAAGGGCCAGATATGCCAACGATTAATCAACTGATCCGTCACGGTCGTAACCGTCCAGTGTCGCGGACTAAAGTCCCTGCGATGGAATCATGCCCGCAAAAGCGCGGTGTATGTACTCGTGTGTATACAACAACTCCAAAGAAACCGAACTCGGCGCTCCGTAAGGTAGCTCGTGTTCGTCTCACAAACGGATTTGAAGTAACAAGCTACATTCCAGGTGAGGGCCATAATCTTCAGGAACACTCAGTTGTTCTTATTCGTGGTGGCCGGGTAAAAGATTTACCTGGTGTCCGTTATCACATCATCCGTGGCGCGTTGGATACACAAGGTGTGTCAGACCGTCGCCAGCGTCGTTCAAAATACGGCGCCAAGCGCCCCAAATAAGGAGAAGCTGGGATGTCACGTCGTCGTAAAGCTGAAAAACGCCAAGTACTGCCGGATCCTAAGTATAAGGATGTTGTTGTATCCAAATTCATGTCTTGCCTGATGTATGATGGTAAGCGCTCAATTGCTGAAAAAATCGTCTATGGCGCTTTTGAGTCAATTGAAACAAAAGCTGGTGTTGAGCCAACAAAGATTTTTCATGATGCATTAGAAAACGTCCGACCTCACCTTGAGGTTCGTTCACGCCGGGTTGGTGGTGCAACGTATCAGGTGCCGGTTGAAGTGCGTGCTGAACGTGCTCAGGCTCTTGCTATTCGGTGGCTCATCGATAGCTCACGCAAGCGAGGCGAGACAACAATGATTGGTCGTCTTTCAGGTGAGTTGATGGATGCCGCAAATAATCGCGGAAACGCAGTTAAAAAACGTGAAGACACGCACAAGATGGCTGAAGCCAACCGTGCGTTCTCACATTATCGTTGGTAAGTAGAATTTTTCTGGGCGGAGTAAGCCATGTCACGTGACTATCCACTTGAGCGTTATCGCAATTTCGGCATCATGGCGCACATTGATGCAGGCAAGACTACGACTACTGAGCGTGTACTTTATTACACAGGCCGGTCTCACAAGATTGGTGAAGTTCATGATGGTAACGCCACAATGGATTGGATGGAGCAGGAGCAAGAGCGCGGTATTACAATTACGTCTGCTGCGACTACCTGTTCATGGTTCCGCACCGAAGATGGTGAAACACCATCAGGTGAGCATGGTGATGACAAAGACGCGGCTAAGTTTCGTTTCAACATCATTGATACACCAGGTCACGTTGACTTCACGATCGAAGTAGAGCGTTCTTTGGCTGTTCTTGATGGCGCTGTTTGTGTTCTTGATGCCAATGCCGGTGTTGAGCCGCAGACAGAGACAGTATGGCGTCAGGCTGACCGTTATAAGGTTCCGAGGATTGTTTTTGTTAATAAGATGGACAAAATCGGCGCAGACTTCTTCAATTGTGTTGACATGATTCAAGACCGTACAGGCGCTGTACCTCTGCCAATTCATATGCCGATTGGCGCTGAGAACGAATTTGCAGGTCTGGTTAACCTTATTACAATGCAGGAATGGGTGTGGACGTCTGAAGATCTTGGCGCAAGCTGGGAGCTACGTGATATCCGTCCTGAATTCAAAGATAAGGCCGATGAAATGCGGGCTCATCTGATTGAAATCGCTGTTGACCAAGATGATGACGCAATGGAACAGTTCCTAGAGGGCGTCGAGCCTGATATGGAAACACTCCAGATGCTGATTCGCAAGGGTACATTGAATATGTCTTTTGTTCCTGTGCTCTGTGGCTCAGCGTTTAAGAATAAGGGCGTTCAGACAATGCTGAATGCTGTTATCGATTATCTGCCGGGTCCTCTTGATGTTCCTGCCTATATGGGCTTTAAGCCAGGTGATGATTCAGAAACACGTGACATTGAGCGGAGCGCTGATGATGCGTTGCCATTCACCGGTCTTGCGTTCAAAATCATGAATGACCCATTTGTTGGCTCGCTTACATTCGTTCGTGTTTATTCAGGCATGTTGAACAAGGGCGATGCGCTGATGAATTCAACCAAAGGCAAGCGTGAGCGTGTTGGTCGGATGATGATGATGCATTCGAATGACCGTGAGGAAATTGAAGTTGCACATGCGGGCGATATCGTTGCTCTTGCCGGCATGAAAGATACAACAACTGGCGATACATTATGCGATAATGCTAATCCGGTTGTGCTTGAAACAATGTCTTTCCCTGAGCCGGTTATCGAGATTGCTGTTGAGCCAAAATCAAAGAATGACCAAGAAAAGATGTCTCAGGGGCTTGCGCGTCTGGCTGCTGAAGACCCGTCTTTCCAGGTATCATCTGATAATGAATCAGGTCAGACCATCATGCGGGGCATGGGTGAACTTCACCTTGATATTCTTGTTGACCGTCTGAAGCGCGAATTTAAGGTTGAAGCGAATATCGGCGCACCTCAGGTTGCGTATCGTGAAACAATTACGCGTGAAATTGAAGTTGATTACACACACAAGAAGCAGTCTGGTGGTTCTGGGCAGTTTGCCCGCATCAAGCTTCGGTTTGCGCCGCTTGCTGATGGTGGATTTGAGTTTTCCAACTCTGTTGTTGGTGGTTCTGTACCACGTGAATTTATTCCAGGTGTCGAGAAGGGTCTGAAGCAGGCTAAGGAAACAGGCGTTATTGCTGGCTTCCCTGTGATTGACTTTAAGGTTGAGCTTGTTGATGGCGCGAGCCACGATGTTGACTCCTCCGTTCTTGCCTTTGAAATTGCAGCTCGGGCAGCGTTCCGCGAAGCAATGGACAAAGCAGCACCTCGTTTGCTTGAGCCGGTGATGAAGGTTGAGGTTTTAACCCCTGAAGATTATGTGGGTGATATTATAGGTGACCTTAATAGCCGTCGTGGTCAGGTTGGCGGTATGGATCAACGCGGTAATGCCCGTGCGATCGATGCAATGGTTCCACTGGCCAATATGTTTGGTTAT
>NZ_CAXBVX010000153.1:0-3170 GCF_963979125.1 uncultured Candidatus Puniceispirillum sp. | reverse complement strand
CCTCAGGGTTGGTCAAAGACAAAACAGCCTGTTCAAAACTTTGCAAAACCTTTTCCAGCTGTTCTGCCGCTTTTGCCTGACCTTCGGCAAGCCCTGCTTCCTGACCACGTTTATATTCTGCTTCAAGCACGCTTGCATCTGGTGCGGATGGCGCTACTGGCGCGGGCGAAACCTGAGCAGCTTGTTCATTTTGGGTGTCTGTCTGTTGTGCGGTTTGTGCGTCTGGCACAGGATCAGATGTGGTGCCTTCCGATGCAATATTGGTTGCACCGTCGTCTGACTGATCGGCACGGTTTTCTGATTGAGGCTGGGTTTCAGCTGACACGTCCATTGTGGCTACATCTGCTGACTCAGCTGTAACCGCCGCCGTATCACTATTGTCTGTTGGTGCTTCAGCTGTGTCTTGTTCAGACATGGCGGTTTGATGCGAAGCTGTGTGATCAGTTGCAGTTTGTTCATCCACTGCCTTTTTAGCCGCCGCAATCGCATTAGCTTCATCACGGCGCTTTTGTGCCGCCATTGCTATTTCGACAAGGCTTTTAGGCTCAAAGGGGCTATGCGCGCTGACCGGTAAAACATCTGACCGCTCATATCTTGCCTTGTTGGATAAAGTAATAAGACGGGCAATTTCAGTATCCGCCAATCCATCCGTATTTTCGAGAGCTGCTTCATTCATTTTTTTGTCTGTCCTGTGACCTCATCATCTTTATATTAGACGAAGTCATCACCTCCACGACCTGCAAGCACAATACTGCCTTCATCAGAAAGACGACGCGCAATGTTAATGATACGCTTTTGCGCTTCTTGAACCTCAGTCAAGCGCACAGGACCCAAAGCCTCCATCTCATCAGCCAGATTGGCCGCAGCACGCGCTGACATACATGAAAATAGTTTTTCACGAAGCGGTTCATCTGCACCTTTAAGAGCCAGAACCAGATCTTCTGTATCGACGTTACGCATTAGCGTCTGAAGTGACTTATCATCCGAACCAAGCAGATTATCAAAGACAAACATGGCTTCCTGAATACCTTGCATAAGAAGCTTGTCGCCCTTAGCAAGCTCTTTCATGATACGTGCTTCCATGTCCTGTTTTGTAAAGTTCATAATCCGAGCAGCGGCTTTAACACCACCAACCTGTGTTGCACGCAAGGTCGTATTCGCCTTGAATTTGCGTTGCATTACGTCTTCGAGTTCACGAAGTGCATCCGGTTGAACCGTTTCAAGCGTTGCGATACGTCCGATGACGTCAGATTGAATTTCATCAGGCAACAGCATCAACACATCGGCACCAAGTCCAAAATCAAGATAGGAAATAACCAAAGCGATAATCTGGGGATGTTCATCGATAATGAGTTCAGAAATAGACCGCGCGTCCATCCAGTCCAAAATTTCAATTGGGCGGTCACTACTTGACGGCGTAATCCGGCTAAGAACTGATTGCGCTTTATCCTCACCAAGAGCTTTATTTAGAACGTTACGGATATAGTTACCGGCACCAAGACCCAAACTGGTCTGTTCCTTAATGATTGCCAAAAATTCATCAAGAACCCGGTTCACCGTGTCCTGATCCAGGCCTTGCACCGAATACATAGCGGTACCAAGATGCTGCACCTCACGAGGTGAGAGGTTTTTCAATATTTCTGAGGCTTCCTCTTCACCAAGCAGCATCATCAAAATTGCTGATTTTTGAGTACCCGATAACTTTTCATAAGCATCGTTTTTTTTGTTCGGAGCATCTGCCATATCACTCTCTTCTACCCTTGACTAAACCTTCGGCAAACTGCCTATAGGTGTTAATTTTACCCGATGTCACGTTCCATCATAGATTTGAACACGTTTGATACGCGACCTGCTTCATCACCTACGATCATTCTGATCACAGCCACCTTATCATCATATGTGTTGGCTGTATCCAGCATTTCTGCGGAAATAGCTGCCTTCTTGGGCTTCAGTTTAGCCTTAATATCTTCAAGGCTTTCACCTTCTTGAACCTCAATAGCCTCATTAGCCAAATCATCGTCAAGACCAACCATTGCTTCGCCTGGTGCCCCAACTGCGGCCGGAACCATAATCCGGCCAATCAGCGGACGGATAACGCCCAGCACAACAACACCCATGATAAGAAGTGTCATGCCCTGCTTCATGAGATTGATAGCCCATTCCATATCATACCAAGCTTTTGAGATACCTTCGATTGCCGAAACAAAGGCTGAACTGCTGACCGTTAGCTGGTCACCACGCTCGGCATCAATACCAATGGCATTGGCGACAAGCTTTTCTATTTCAGCCAATTTTTCAGGTGTAAAAGGAACAACTTCCATCAGACCTGTTTCAGGGTTCACAACTTCCTTGTCTCTGACCAGAACAGCAGCCTGAATACGAACGATACGTGTCGAAGGGCTTTGTGTTGTGGACACTGTGCGGCTGACTTCGTAGTTACGCACCTCGTTTGAGGACTGAGTCTTTAAACCAACCTTATCAAGCGCATCATCACCCTGAACAGTATCAATTTCACTTTGTAAAGGAGGTTGGTTAGCTGTTGCCCCCGGAATACCACGCGCATTGGCTTCAGATGTCATATCGACACTTTTTTGCTCACTGCGCAAAGCGTTGCCTTCGGGGTCAACACGTTCTTCGGTTGTTTCGCTACGCGTGTAATCAATATCAAGATTAATCTGCGATGTAACATTGCCTGCACCTACAATTGGCGAGACCAATGAAATGACACGATTACGATAGATATTTTCAAGACGAATGCGATGTTGCAACTGGCTGTCCGAAAGTAATGACGCCGTATCGTCAGTTGGCTTGGACAGCAAGGCACCAAATTGATCGACAACCGTGACGTCTGTTTTGGCCATATTTGGCACCGATGAAGATACAAGATGAACCACCGCATCAACCTGTTGCGAACCAAGGCTACGTCCATTGTTCATCTGGATGAAAACCGAGGCTGTTGGCGGCGTCGCGTTACGCGCAAAAACAGATTTTTCTGGAATTGCGAGGTGAACACGAGCAGACACAACACCTTCAATTTCGCCTATAGAACGTGCAAGTTCTATTTCCTGGCTTTGCTTGAGACGTACATTTTCAACCGAACGGCTAGAGCCCATAGGGATATCGCCAACACTGGCATAACCATCTGGTACTGAGGTTGGCAAACCCTGCGC
>NZ_CAXBVX010000152.1:0-3179 GCF_963979125.1 uncultured Candidatus Puniceispirillum sp. | reverse complement strand
AGCGCAGCTGGTTTTGCCCTTCTTGATTATGCCTTGGCAAGCGTGGCAGGTATTCAGCTTGATATCAAATCTGTCGAAAAGGATGTTGAAATTCTAACCTATACGGAAAGTGTAGCCCTTTCATGAGCCGATGTGTTGTCATAATTCAGGCCCGTATGGGGTCAAGCCGTTTGCCGGGGAAAACGTTGCTGCCTTTGGCGCAAACAACCGTTCTTGGCTTTATGATTGCACGGCTTAAACAGGCAAAGAAAATTGACGAAATTCTCATTGCGACAACTGACAATTCGGCGGATGATGTTCTTTGCCAAGAAGCTCAAAAATTAGGCGTCTCTCTATTCAGAGGGAGTGAGCATGATGTTCTTAAACGTTTTGATGATGCGGCTAAACACAGCCAGGCTGATGTGATTATCAGGCTGACAGCTGATTGCCCGCTGATGGATGGTGCGTTAATTGACACGGCGATTGATGCCTTTATGGCGGGCTCATACGACTATTTTAGCAATGTTATTAACCGTAGCTTTCCCGATGGTCTGGATATCGAAATATTCACCTCGGCGGCATTGGCAAGCGCCGCACGTGATTGCAAAGATGTATGGGCACGCGAGCATGTAACGCCTTATATGCGCAATGGGGCGGGCCTGCCGGTTGAAACTGGCGATTTCAAGGTTGGGCATTTCACAGCAGATGCAGATTTTGCGCATTTACGATGGACGCTTGATACTGCCCAGGATTATGAATTTCTGTGCGCATTGGCCAGTCATGATGTTTTAACGCGCGGGTGGCAGGACATTGTTTCGCTAATGACGCAAAACCCTGATTTGCTGATGTGGAACCGCGGTATAGCTGGCCGAGACATGGCCTTTGACAAAAAGGCGGATAGCGTTCCGCATGCCGGCTATCAACGATCGGTCCAGCATCTGTCTCGGGCTTTAAAAACAATACCTGTTGGCAGCCAGACATTCTCGAAAAGCTATCTTGGCTGGGTGGTCGGTCAGGCGCCAGTTTATGCCAAATCAGGAACGGGTGCGATTATCACAGATATCGACGGTAATCATTATATTGATTATATGATGGCACTGCTGCCGGTGGTGCTTGGATATGCTGATCCGTTTGTTGATGCGGCAGTGGTTCGCCAACTGGAACGCGGTGTCAGCTTGTCCTTATCCAGTGTTCTTGAAGCCGAGCTTGCAGAAAAGCTTGTCTCTCTGATCCCCTGCGCTGAAATGGTGCGGTATGGTAAAAATGGATCTGATGCGACAACGGCGGCGGTTCGTCTTGCGCGTGCGTTTAACGGGCGTGAGAAAATCGTTGTTTGCGGCTATCACGGTTGGCATGATTGGTATATTGGCACGACGGCTAAAAACCTTGGCGTGCCAAAGGCGGTGCGTGAACTCAGCCTGACATTTCCATTTAATGACGCTGATGCCCTTGCCGACTTGTTGATGAAGCATGGCGATGATGTAGCCGCGTTAGTGATCGAACCGACGGGCAAGCTGGTGCCTGAGGAGGGATTTCTGCAAGCGGTTCGCCAGCTATGTGATCATTATGGAATTGTGCTTATTTTTGACGAGGTCATTTCAGGCTTTCGGATCAATATGGGAGGCGCGCAGGCTGCCTATGGTGTAACACCGGATTTGGCGGCGTTCGGCAAGGCAATGGCAAACGGCTATCCATTATCGGCATTGGTTGGCCGACGTGATATTATGTCGACAATGGAAAACATATTCTTTTCTGCGACATTTGGCGGTGAATTATCGGCGATTGCTGCGGGTCTTGCGACAATAGAAAAGCTGGAGGCAAGCAACGCAGTTCAGCGCATAAACGGGCTTGGATCATCGATCATGTCAGGCTTGAATGAATCTTTGGCCAACGCTGGGCTTGGCTCCATGATCCAATATAGCGGCGAAGCATGGTGGCCGCGTGTTGCCTTTAATGATTTACCGATAGATCAGTCTTTTGCGCTTGCACTTATGCGTCAGGAATTCACCGCCCAAAACCTGTTGATTGCCTCGGGTTTGAACTTCTGCCTTGCGCATGATAACAAAGAAATATTGCAAGAAACCTTGGATCGCGCTGGATTAGCCTTTGAAAAAATGGCGGTGGCGTTTCAATCACCTGATCCCCAAAAGTTTCTGCGCGGGGATATTGCATTTTCAGATTTTGAGGTGCGGGGACATATGAAGGCTAAAACGTGAATGACCTAATGATCAGGCCGGCGGTAATTGAAGATGCTGCGCTGTTGTTGTCATGGGTGAATTCTGCGGATAGTCTGCGATGGAAACAGAATACCGCTGGTCCGGTTTCGCCAATGGAACATGATAATTGGTTGCGCAGCCGGTTGGCTGATCCGGCTACGAAAATCTGGATTATTGTCAGGAATGGTGTTGATATAGGCCAGGTCAGGCTGGAAAAGAAAGCTGATTTTGTTTACACGGATATATATTTAAGCCCTGCGGCACGCGGTAATAATAATGCGAGTGCGGGGTTAAATATTGCACTTGAAGCCTATAGCGTTATTGATGGTGGCCAGCAGTTTTGTGCGCTTGTGCATGTCGATAATGAAAGCTCGCAAAAGCTGTTTTCAAGAAACGGGTTCACGCAGATCGAAAATGATGATGGCGACTGGTTAAAATTTATAAGGCACGCATAATGACTAATGGCAGTGATATGAAAAAAGTTGCAGTGATCATGGCGCATCCCGATGATGAGGTGCTTGGTTGCGGTGCCAGCATTGCGCGTCTGGCCGGTGAGGGCGCATCGGTTCATATTCTGATAATGGCAACCGGCCTTACATCAAGGGGTGAGGCTGACGCCAAGGCACTTGATGCGTTGAAAGATGAAACAAAGGCGGCGGCGAACATGCTTGGCGCGGCCAGTGTGGAATTTGCTGATTTTCCAGATAATGCCATGGATACGCGGGCATTGCTGGATGTTGTGAAAACGGTTGAGATTTTTATCAGCAAGACTGATCCTGATATGATTTTCACGCATCATAGCGGTGATATTAACATTGATCATGACATCACACAGCGCGCCGTTCTTACCGCCGCCCGTATGTTGCCCGATACCAAGCCTATTGAAATTCTGGCTTGCGAAGTGCTGTCTTCAACCGAATTTGGCCCGGCTGATAAGCGCCTCAAGCCGCATTGTTATATCAGGGTCGGTGACGATAATTTGCA
>NZ_CAXBVX010000151.1:0-3183 GCF_963979125.1 uncultured Candidatus Puniceispirillum sp. | reverse complement strand
GCGAAATGGCGTGGCATACGGTCAGGTAATTTTGGCAAAGTCGCCGCCTTTTCAACACAGACCTACAAACATATGAATTCGGGTGAAGGCGGGTTTTTGACAACAAATGATCCCGAAATTGCCGCGCGCGCGATTGTGTCATCAGGTTCCTACATGCTTTACGGGCGGCATGGCGCCGTGCCGGCCGAAGATGTTTTTGAAAAGGTGAAACTGATTTCCCCAAACTATTCTGGGCGCATGGATCATATGCGCGCGGCATTACTGCGAGCACAGCTTCCGCATATCGAAGAAAAAGCCGCGCAATGGAATGCGCGATATGATTTATTGCATCGACGCTTTAGCCAGATGAAGGGCGCGTCTATCCCTGAACGCAAGCAGGTTGAGGCCTATGTTGGATCATCAATCCAGTTTCGCGCTGAGGGGCTGAGCCGTGAACAAATTCCAGACTTTATTGCTGCTTGTAACGCGCGCGGGGCTGAATTGAAATGGTTTGGTGATGATGAACCAAAAGCTTTCACCAGCCGTTATGATAGCTGGAAGTATATTGATGATATTCCGCATTTGCCCAACACCCAAAAAGTGCTGTCCAATACACTGGATATGCGCATTCCTCTGACATTTGATGAGGATGATTGCACCATTATTGCCGATATTATTGAGGATGAATTATCTAATTTTCTATAGTTAATTAGTTATCATCTTTTAAATTTATATACCAACCCTGCACGACGTATATTATGCCGCGCAAGATCAAACCTGAGTTGTGTTCCCTATTTTGGATAGTGGTTTTGTCTCTATGAAAGCTATAATCAGTTACTTTACATAGTATGTAATTTATATATTTAAAACATTGTTTAAATTGTGAAAAAATTCCTATCCCTATAATATTACCACAATAAATATTAGCTAATTGCTTGCAAATTGCTTTATTCGGTATCAAGGTAAATATATAGGTTACGACGGAAGGAGGCTTGCTATGGCAAGTATGTTAACCGAGTTAGAAAATGAAGACTCATATTCTCTTGCTACGAAAGCGCGAATTGAGGACATCCTTGATAGATTTATCGAAGATCTTGCAGATCTAGGTAACGATGACGCCGTAGAAAAAGTGTTAAATGCTCAACAAATTGAAGTTGATAAAAAAAATAGGCGCGTAAGCGATTTTGTTGAGATGATTTATGATGAATTTACCAAGGGTAAATCTGTGCGTGTGGTCATTAAGCGCGACGAGCTGATTGATCCAATTACCACCATTATTAAAGAAGCTGGTTTTTCCAAAGTAATACGTGTTGGCAGAACCAATATGTTGGATGTTAAAATACCAAAGCCTACTTTTGAACAGCTTGAAGCATTAAGCGAAAAAGTTGACCAAATGCGGACAAGTTCAATTAATAAAGCGACTGCGATTAAGGCTGACTCTCTGCAACGAATAAAAGCTGGGATGGACAAGGAATATCTTGAAGCGCCTGAAGCCAAGAAAGCAACCGAACAGATTGAATTGGTGCTAAGAGAAGTTGCGCTCCATATTCGTGTTATAGCGCGGATTAAACAAAAGAAAATGCTCAAAGATCAATTTGTATGGGAAGATAAAGAACAAAGACTAATTATTGAGCCATTGATGAAAAAAGGCATTTATCGCGGCGTTGTAAAATAGAATGTCTTGGTGCCTATTTGGGTTGATTTGAGGGTGTAAATGCGTTTAGGGATAATGCGCCAAAAGCGCGTCTTTGGTTATGTGGTCGTTCTTGGGATCGGGCTGATTGTGGGCATGAGTCACACTGTCTTTGCCAAATCCAAAGATGTGCCTTGTTCGGTGCGTGTCATGTTTCAGGATGATGACGTTGGCGTTGCCACCTTATATGTTCTATCGACACAAATCAAAAACACCGCGCCACGCGCCATCTCTGGCGTATCGCTTTTATTGTTCGATGATGCAGGTAAAAGCATGGGTAATTCCAACGCACATTGTGGCGAAGATGCCAATGGGCTTGGCGGTGGTGATACCGGCCAATGCGCAAAAGTCTTGCAAACAATTTCTGGTAAAATGATGAAAAAGCTTGGCCATGAAATATGGGTCAAGACGGTGAATGATCAACTTGCCCAGTTAAAGAATATTGCCCAGTGCCAGATGGTCGGCGTGAACTATATCGATTAGTCACGCTTTCACCTTCTTGCATTGCGTGCTAACGTGCCGCCAGATAATTGCGAGCATAGAAATGCGTTTTTCCAATTTTACATCTAATTACAACCCAGCCGTTTTTGGCATTTTATTAGCCCTTTTGGGTGTGCTTATATTAACGCCTGATACCCTCGTTATGCGGCTTTCTGGACTTGAAAGATGGCCCTTGATGGGCTGGCGTGGTATTTTGATGGGGGCTACCCTTTTCTTTATCTGGCGGTTATTTCCAAGCCAAGACAGGCTTCAAGAATTGCGCAGCCTTGGATCGTGGCAAGGCATTCTGGTGGTCATCGCTTTTGGATTAAATTCGATTACATTCACACTGGGGATTGCCGAAACGTCGGTTATTGTTGTCTTAACCGCGGTGGCGCTCATGCCATTGGTCGCGGCCATGCTATCCTTTTTCATGCTGGGCGAAAAACAAGGCTGGCTTGGCTGGCTAACAATCATGCTGGCAATGTTAGGTGTTGTGATTGTTGTTATGGATGGCGGCAATGCTCTTGGCCAACCTCAAGGTTCAGTATGGCTTGGTGCCGCCTATGGCCTTGTTACGGCATTTGGGTTGGCTTTGACGTTTACGGTCACACGCAAATATCCGGCCTTAAGTATTCTGCCTGCCTGCGCTCTTGGTTCTTTTCTGAGCGGTGTTGTCGGCTTTGCCCTTAGCGCTGACGGCACAATCTTTATCGCACCGATCTGGACAATCATGGTAATGGGCATGCTTATCCTGCCGCTATCATTTACCTGCCTTGGCATTGCCCCACGCTATATAAGCTCAGCCATTGTCAGCCTTATGATGCTATTGGAAATGGTGATTGGGCCATTCTGGGTCTGGCTTGGTATTGGCGAGCGTCCTACAGCGACAATGATTGGCGGCAGTCTTTTTGTACTTTGCGTTCTGATGTTTCACGTGGTTCGCACTAGCCGCATGTCAGCATCACACCCTTAGGGCACTTTAATGACCTCATCACACGCATCCACCCCCCGCTTTGGCTATGGCAAAC
>NZ_CAXBVX010000150.1:0-3213 GCF_963979125.1 uncultured Candidatus Puniceispirillum sp. | reverse complement strand
GGGCCATTGTCAGCCCGCACAGCAGACACATGGGTTAGTTCGCCATCAATATTTTAGGCAAAGTCATATTTGTTATGCTGTTTTACATTCTGTAAAATAACCAGCACATTCTCATCACCGCCCGTCATATCATCATAGATCACCATGTCATTCGCTTCACCACCGCCATCCAGATCAGCAAGAAAGTAATAGAGCATTGTTCTGCTTTCAAAACCAAAGTTGATTTTATCAAAGTGGTCGGCACTATTTTCCGCGCGGGTGCTACGACTAATAAAATCGGTTATAACATCGGCCTCGCGAATGGATGTTGATATTCTGTCAACACCGAAAAGATCATTGCCATCCCCACCGGTCATTACATTGGCACCATCATTGCCATTCAGTATGTCGTCATGATCCGAACCGATTAGATTCTCAATGGAAATCAGCTTGTCACCTGTGGCATCACCGCCGGAAATACTTGTCGCACTACCATCATTGGCCAGCGTGATTTTTACGCCCACAGGTGATCCGGCATATGACGCCGTATCCTTGCCGCCGCCGCCATCCAGCCTGTCAGCCCCCGCACCCCCTTTCAGCACGTCATCACCATCGCCGCCACGAATATCATCGTCATTATTGCCACCGTTCAGAATATCATTACCGTCACCACCCAAGATCATATAGGCAATATCAGCCCCTTTCGTTTCGGACAGGGTCTGGCTTTCCGTTGCACTACTATCACCAATCACCTCGCGGACGGTCACCGTCACAATCACGTCTTCAAATGTGCCGTCGGGTTTGGTCGCACGGATCGTCAGGTTTGTTGATGCGCTTGGTTGTCCAGTCAGATTACCGCTGTCACTGCCCAGCGACAGACCTTGCATGTTGCCTATATGCACGGCCCAAACGGTATCTGCAATTCCTGCCCCTTGGATATATGTGCTCAAATCTACCGCCACTGGTGTTGGTGCCGTATTTAGCACAGCGTCATAGGGGCTATACAGAATCTTGACATGCCGTGCCTCGGCAACCGTCGCTTCTTTGGCCTTTGGGGCGGCATAACGGCTTGTATCGCTACAGGCTGCCAGCAATAATATAACGGGTAAATGGCCAGTGGATGGCGCCTTGCGCTTGGCTTTGGTGTGTCTGCCAGTGGTGAGCATGTCTTTGATGTAGCTGTTGGTGGTGCGTTTAAATGTGATCCCGTTTGCCTTGATGCGCTTGCCCGTCGCGGGTTTGGGAATCGGATCTGCAATGGCCGGATATGCAACGTCCGATGCTACAGGATCTGCAATGGCCGATGTCACGCTGACCGATGTCTTGGTATAGCCGATATGTCTAGCCGGTGGCCTCACGTGCCAGCGTCCCCTTGGGGGTTCGTTTTGGCAACAGATACTATCTTCTATCGAGTTTGTTTCATTAAGCATATATCTATCCAATATTTATTCCTATTTCACTCAAAATGTTAATTGAAAATAAGTCAAGTTATTGAAATAAAACTAATTTATATATAAGTAAAACTAGTTTTAAACCTAATCCTATCCTGCTTTCTTTATGCTCTGACCCTGTCACATAAACATTAAAACCATGTCTCTAGCGTGGAATTTGGACTGCTCATGATCAAGCATGTTACAACATCACGGTCGCCAAAATGTTTCACGTGAAACATTTCGTGAACAAATAGGCGCAATCGAAATATGCGCGGCGCAATATTCACCCCTAAAAGCATGTAAACCCTTGCCCAAAATGCTAGAGGGTCGCATAACAATGGGGTGTGAAGCCATGTAATGGGGCGCTGGCGTAAAGGCCGATAGGGCGTAAATGGCCTGTAGCCAGCTATGAATCTGTAACCAGCTATGTATCTGTAACCAGCTATGAGTATAGGAGAGCCTTATGTCGCTTATTTCTGATCGTCTTAGCCGTCTGGCACCGTCGCCGACGGTGGAAATTTCCGGAATGGCGCTGGATATGAAGCGTGCCGGACGTGACATCATTGGCCTGAGCGCGGGCGAGCCTGATTTCGACACGCCTTTGCATATCAAGGAGGCGGCGCAACAGGCGATGGCGGATGGCAAAACCAAATATACGCAGGTTGACGGCATCCCCGAATTGAAAGAGGCGATTGTCCGCAAATTTGCGCGTGAGAATGGAATCGAGACATCTGTCGATGCGGTCAGCGTTGGTTCAGGGGGTAAGCAGATACTCTTTAACGCCTTGCTGGCGACCTTGAATCCAGGGGATGAGGTGCTGATCCCGACGCCCTATTGGGTGTCGTTCAAAGGCATTGTCGATCTGGCCGAAGGCGTGCCGGTATGTCTGCCATGTCCGTTTGCTGCAGGTATGAAATTAACCCCAGCCCAGCTTGATGCGGCGATAACCAAACGCACTAAATGGTTGATATTAAATAGCCCGTCAAACCCTACAGGTGTAGGTTATAGCGCGGATGAACTGGCAGCCTTTGCCGATATTTTGCGCCAGCATCCGGCGGTGCATGTGATCAGCGATGATATCTATGAGCATCTTTGCTATGACGGTTTCAAATTTGCCACGCTGGCGGCGGTGGCACCCGATCTGCAGGATCGCATTCTGACCGCGAATGGCGTGTCGAAATCATTTTGCATGACCGGGTGGCGGATTGGCTATTGCACGGGGCCAGTGCCGCTGATTAAGGCGATGGCCAAAATTCAGTCGCAATCGACCTCGAACCCAAATTCGATTGCCCAATATGCGGCATTGGCAGCGCTGGACGGGCCAATGGATTTCATGTGGTCGAATCTGGCGGCCTTTGACCGGCGGCGTAAAATGGTTGTCGCGGCACTGGATGCGATTGACGGGATTGACTGCCCGATGCCCGACGGTGCCTTTTATGTCTATCCATCGATCGAAGCCTTGATCGGCAAGCGCACGCCTGAGGGCATGATTATCGAAACGGATAAGGATTTTGCCCAGTATATTTTGCAAGCTGGTGAAGTTGCGATTGTGCCTGGGGTCGCCTTTGGACTGGAGCCGCATTTCCGCGTGTCCTACGCGGCGTCGGATGAAATGCTGGATGCGGCCATGACCCGTATCCGCACGGCAGTCGAGGCGCTGGAATAGATAATTATCCCAGAAAGACTGCCTCATAACCGCCACATTAGGCGGGTTATATATGTCGGTAATCATCAGGGAGACCACCGATATGCTGATTAAAAAGAAAGCTTCATGGGCATTGCCCGAATCCGCGGCGACACC
>NZ_CAXBVX010000149.1:0-3266 GCF_963979125.1 uncultured Candidatus Puniceispirillum sp. | reverse complement strand
TGTCTAGAATCCTGCATCACCTGCTCCCTTAGTTTATTATTTTGTTTGCCCCAGAATATATTCAGGCAAGTCAAATCCCGTTAAAAGTTCACCATCTGCTATCATTGAAGCTGCTACCTCTAGGTCATTTGCCATATAGCGATCCTCTGCCAGAGGCGCGACTGTTTCTCGCATCGTTGTAATCACCTTTTGCAATGGCAAGCTAGTCTTCAACGGCTCACGAAATTCTACGCCCTGCACGGCACAAACTAATTCAATCCCAAGAATGACATTTAGATTACTATTCATTCGCATCAGTCGCCGCGCCGCATGGGCTGCCATACTGACATGATCCTCTTGATTTGCCGACGTAGGGGTGCTGTCTGTTGAACAGGGATTTGCAAGATGCTTGTTCTCGCTCATTAACGCCGCAGTCGTGACCTCGGCAATCATGAAACCCGAATTCAATCCGGGATCCGCAGTCAGAAACGGTGGCAGATCAAAACTAAGACTAGGATCAACCATCAAGGCCACGCGCCGCTGGGCAATGGCACCAATTTCGGCAAGCGCAAGGGCAATCTGGTCGGCGGCAAAGGCAACTGGCTCAGCGTGAAAATTGCCGCCTGATACAATTCGTCCCTCATTTACAAGCACAAGCGGGTTATCGGTAACAGCATTTGCTTCGATGGTTAGGGTACGACCGGCATAATGCAGCAAATCCATAGCCGCGCCAGTCACTTGGGGCTGACAACGAATACAATATGGATCCTGAACACGGGTATCGTCATCACGGTGGCTTTCGCGGATTTCTGATCCTTGCATGATAGCGCGCTGGCCGCGGGCAACAGCAATCTGTCCCGGATGACCACGAAGCGTATGTATTTCATCAACAAGCGGTGCTGTTGATCCCATTATGGCATCTGTCGTCAAAGCAGCTGTCACAACACTTGCACTCGCATTACGCCATGCGTTAAACAATGCAGCCAAAGCACAGGCCGTAGAAAACTGGGTGCCATTAATTAATGCCAGACCTTCTTTTGGCGCTAATATAACCGGCACCAATCCAGCCTTGGCAAGTGCCTCGCCGCCTTGCATGACGGTACCTTTATAGCAAGCTTCGCCTTCGCCAATCATCACAGCAGCCATATGTGCCAGAGGGGCAAGATCGCCAGAAGCGCCAACTGAGCCTTGAACCGGAATAACCGGCATCACACCCTTATTCACCATTCCAACGATCAGATCTACCGTTTCCCAGACAACGCCTGATGCACCGCGTCCAAGTGACAGCAATTTTAACACCATCATCAACCGTGTTGTTTGAGTGTCCAGTGCTTCGCCAACCCCGCAACAATGCGACAAGATTAGATTGCGTTGTAGCTTTGTCATTTTTTCCGGATCGATAGCGACATTGGCTAGCTTACCAAAGCCAGTATTCACCCCATAAACAGCTACATCACCGTTTGCCGCATCATGAACCAGCGACGCAGCAGTATCAATCGCGCTTCGAACATTAGCATGTAATTCGATCTGGTCATTACCACGCCAGATACCTTCGAACTGCGCAAGGCTGACTTCGCCTGGTATCAACGACATTTTCATATGATCTGGCCTCCAAAAATGCGCATAGAAAGAGGATTGAATCCAATCCGATAGGCTAGTTCAGCAGGATGAGTTACATTCCATAAAGCCAGATCAGCGCGCATACCGGGGCGTAACATGCCCGTGTCTTTTAGGCCAAGAGCCTTAGCAGCATTTCTGGTTACCCCCGTCAATGCCTCTGCCGGCGTCATACGAAACAAGGTACACCCCATATTCATTGCCAGCAGAAGCGAAGTCAAAGGAGATGATCCCGGATTGGCGTCAGTAGCAAGTGCCATCGGCACGCCATTTTGACGGAATAAATCTATCGGCGGTTGCTGTGTTTCGCGCAAGGTATAGAACGCACCAGGCAACAGCACCGCAACCGTATTGGAATCGCCTAGTGCACGGGCATCCTCTTCATTGGCATATTCGACATGATCAACCGACAATGCTTTAAAGCGGGCTGCAAGCAAGCTACCCCCATATCTCGAAAGTTGTTCGGCATGAAGTTTTACTGGCAAACCAAGCGCACTAGCTGCCACAAAGACGCGCTCTATCTGGTCAGTATTGAAAGCTATAGTTTCGCAAAAACCATCAACAGCATCGATCAGCCCTTCAGCATGTCCCTTTTGTATTGCCGGAATGCAGATATCATCAATATATTTGTCTGCATCATCTTTATACTCATGAGGCAGGGCATGGGCGCCCAAAAAACTGGTCACGACCCGAACTGGCCGCTGATCGGCAATTGCGCGTCCCGCCCGCAACATCCGAAGCTCAGTTTCAACATCCAGTCCATAGCCTGATTTTATTTCTATCAGGCTTACCCCTTCCGAAAGCAAAGTGTCAACACGTGGCAAAGCGGCAGAGACAAGCTCTTTCTCCGACATGTTGCGGGTGGCCGCAACAGTTGAAACGATTCCACCACCTGCTTTTGCCACCTCGGCATAGCTTGCCCCATTCAGGCGTAATTCAAATTCATTAGCACGATGTCCGCCATGCACTATATGTGTATGACAATCGATCAGCGCTGGCGTCAGAAGCTTGCCTTCTGCGTTGACAACATTGCTGGCAGAGTTAGCTTTTGGCGCTACAGACATAGGGCCAAGCCCAGTGATAATACCATCGGTAACTGACAGGTATCCATCATAAATCAGGCTGTAGTCAGATTTATCCGAATTAGTTGCTTGTGGCTCATCCAGTGTTGCCAACACCGCATTCGTTATTAGTAAATTCATGTCTGAGCCTTGATAATATCTCTATTTTCTTTTATATGTACATACATAATAATATGTCAATAGGATTTAGATATGATCACAATTCAAGCCCGTTCTGCACTTCTGCCGGATGGCTGGCACAATGATGTGAGCGTTGAGATTGACAATCATGGGCGCATATCAAAAGTTTCAACTCAACAGCCTGATGTACCAGCCGACACGCATGTCGCCTACCTACTGCCCGCACCGGTAAATGCACATAGCCATGCGTTTCAGCATGCAATGGCTGGACTCACCGAACGCCGCGGAGACAATCCACAAGACAGCTTCTGGACGTGGCGTGATTTGATGTTCCGGTTTCTTGATCAACTCACCCCTGACCATATCGAATCAATTACCAGCTTTGTTCAGATGAAAATGCTGGAATCTGGCTATGCCACTAATGTTGAATTCCATTATTTACATCACAGTCCGGATGGAACGCCTTAC
>NZ_CAXBVX010000148.1:0-3273 GCF_963979125.1 uncultured Candidatus Puniceispirillum sp. | reverse complement strand
AATGGTAATGGTAATGGTAATGGTAATGGTAACAAATTTGTCCAGGACATTGCCAGCCCGGCCTATTTTATTCCTGAAACAACCTTGCTGTTTGACCAGCTTCAGTCTTTCCGAAGCCGGCGCGAACATTTTGCCGTTGTGGTAGATGAATATGGCGATTTTCGCGGTATCGTCACGCTGGAAGATATTCTGGAAGAAATCGTCGGCGATATTGATGACGAGCATGATATCGACCTGCCTGGCCTGACCGCACAGGCTGACGGTTCTTGGCTGGTTGATGGTAGCGTGACGATCCGCGATCTGAACCGCGCGCTTGGCTGGCAACTGCCTGATGAGGATGCTTCAACATTGGCGGGGCTAGTGCTGTTTGAAAGCCGGACGATTCCAATGCCTGGGCAGGAATTCCGGTTTCACAATATCCGCTTTCGCGTGGTCAAACGTGATGGTAACCGGATCACCAGTTTGCGGTTATGGTCACATTAGAAAGGTATAGGTTAAGGGCATGACATCAATTTATGACAGCAACCGCGCCTCTGCTCTTAGTGCCCCTGTCGCACGCGAAAAGCTGCATCAGCGCAACATCACCGTTAATGGCTTTTTGCGCGCTGACGGGCTTTATGACATCGAAGCCGAACTGACTGATCACAAAACCTACTCTTTCCCCAGCGATTTTCGCGGTATGGTGACACCTGAACAGCCGGTACATCACATGCATGTGCGCATCACGATCGATAATGATTTGATTATACAATCAGCCGAAGCCGTGACGCTGGCAGGCCCTTATGAAATATGTCCGACGGCGAATGATGTTTTTGCTGACCTAGCTGGTTTACAGATCGGTCCGGGATGGCGGCGCCGGATGATGACCACAATCGGTGGCCGACATGGGTGTACACATATCACCGAATTGATGGGGCCAGTGGCAACGATCGCCTATCAGACCCGCTATGGCGAAGAAGCGCGTCAACGTCGTGAAACAGGCCAGCTTAGCGACAAGGATAATCAACGCGCCAACGCCGCTTTACGTAATAGTTGCGTTGGCTATGCCGATGATGTGGCGCCATGACTTCAGGCTGGCTTACTGGCAGATAAATGCATTTCCAGCGCATGAATACCGTTCGCCAGCTCGTCAGCAAGCAAGCTGTTAACCATTCGATGCTGTTGAACACGGTTTTTGCCTGCAAATTGCGGTGATGATATAGTTACCTTGAAATGTGTTTCACCGCCTTCGCGCCAGCCACCATGGCCTGCATGTTCATGACTGACGTCTAAAACTTCGATAAAATCAGCTTGCAAAGCCATTTTCAATTTTGCGGCTATGGTATCGGCTTTGGTCATGTGCTATCTCCAATGCGGGGGATGTCTTGATTGGTTGTTTTGTTGGTTTATACTGGATTCTATTATGACGCGTTCCTCTATACCAGATATCAATCTACCTGACGATGATAACCCCGCGCATACACGACAATGCGCGGCAGATGGCTGTATTCAAGAAGGCATTCATCGGGCGCCAAAATCGCGTAACGCTTTGCGTGATTATATCTGGTTCTGTCTGGATCATGTACGTGCCTATAACCGCGCCTGGAATTATTATGAAGGCTTGCAAGGTGCCGCGCTTGAAGCTGAAATACGCCGTGCAACAACATGGGAACGGCCAAGCTGGAAATTTGCCACCGGTCAGCCATCAGACAAGGTGTTTGACGATGTGATGGGGCTGTTTGATTTTGAAAACCGCGACAGCACCAAACCCACGCGCCAGCTAAGCAAAGAGGAAAAACAGGCATGGCGCGTGATGCAATTAGACCCTGTTGATGATATTGAAATCGTAAAGCGTCAGTACAAGCAATTAGCCAAGCAAAACCACCCAGATAAAAATAGGGGTGACGCGGATGCCGAAGAACGGCTAAAAGATATTAATCTGGCCTATGCGCTTATTTGTAAATCTATCGAAAGTGGCGGCAAAAACACCGCACAGTAAAGACCCCATTATTTTGCCCAGGAGTGAACCTCACCATGTCAAATGAGTCAAAAATCGTGTCTGCGTCAGCGCATCCAATAGCCGCACCAGATATCACCGTGAATGCGCGTGATGTGTTTGGCATTGATGTTGATATGCAGGTCCCTGCATTCAGCGTGGGGTCAGATTATGTGCCAGTCAAAGACGCGACATATCAGTTTGATACGGATACAACATTGGCCATTCTGGCTGGTTTCGGTTTTAACCGCCGGGTCATGATCCAAGGCTATCACGGCACAGGTAAATCAACCCATATCGAACAGGTTGCAGCACGCCTGAACTGGCCTTGTATCCGGATCAATCTAGACAGCCATATCAGCCGAATCGACCTGATTGGTAAGGACGCGATTGTGCTTCGTGATGGCAAACAGGTCACCGAATTCCGTGAAGGTATTTTGCCTTGGGCATTACAAAACCCTGTGGCATTAGTGTTTGACGAGTATGATGCTGGCCGTGCCGACGTCATGTTCGTGATTCAGCGTGTTCTGGAAGTTGATGGCAAACTAACCTTGCTGGATAGCAATAAGGTTATTCATCCAAATCCGAATTTCCGTTTGTTCGCTACTGCCAACACCGTTGGGCTTGGTGATACAACAGGTCTGTATCATGGCACCCAGCAAATCAATCAGGGGCAGATGGATCGTTGGTCAATCGTCTCGACATTGAACTATCTGCCGCATGATGATGAAGTTGGCATCGTCAAAGCCAAATTACCCGAATATGCCGATGCCAAAGGCACTGAAACACTGGCCAAGATGGTGCGCATGGCCGATCTGACCCGCAAGGGCTTTATGTCAGGTGATCTGTCCACCGTGATGTCGCCACGTACCGTCATCACATGGGCCGAAAATACAAGTATTTTTGGTGATATGACACTAGCATTCCGCCTGAGCTTTCTGAATAAATGTGACGAGATTGAACGCCCTACCGTGGCCGAATATTACCAGCGTTGCTTTGGCATTGATCTACCCGAAGCACCTGTTCGTCAAGCCAATGCAAGCTAGTTATTTCACCTGTTCCTTATCGATCAAATAGTCAGGATGTATCATGTCGAATCATGATTCCAAATTTGACAAGGAATCACAATTCCTGAAATCGAATGCCGCGGCACTTCGGGCGGTGGCAGGTGTCAAGGAATGTCAGGTTACCTACGCAGGCACTGATACGCATGTTGGCAAGGATGATGTACGCCTACCTGCCTTGCCACCAACCGCAACCGCCGCGCAGAAAGCAAGCCTGCGAGGTGCCGCCGATGG
>NZ_CAXBVX010000147.1:0-3346 GCF_963979125.1 uncultured Candidatus Puniceispirillum sp. | reverse complement strand
ATGTGATTGTTCGCGATCTGGATAAAGATGTCGCGCAACCGTTTCTGGATGCTGGTGCGCACTGGGCGGACTCGCCTAAAGACATGGCCGCCGCCAGCGATGTGATTATCACATGTCTGCCATCTCCGGCGGCTAGTGCTGCGGTTATGGAAGCCGAAGACGGCGTTCTGGCGGGGTTGTCGACAGGTAAAATCTGGGCCGAAATGAGCACAACCGATGAAACCGAGGTTAAACGTCTGGGAGAAAAGGTTCTGGCAACAGGCGCCTTTCCGGTGGATTGTCCAGTCTCGGGCGGATGTCATCGCGCCGCTACAGGCAATATTGCGATTTTTGCTGGCTGTGACAGGCATGTATTTGAAAAGATGCTTCCTGTTTTAACTATTTTGGGGCGCCGCGTGCTGCATACAGGCCCATTGGGGTCGGCTTCAGTGCTTAAGGTGATGACCAACTATCTAGCCACCGCCAATCTAGTGACGGTATGTGAGGCGCTGGTAACATCAAAA
This sequence comes from uncultured Candidatus Puniceispirillum sp., assembly GCF_963979125.1. Taxonomy (NCBI): domain Bacteria; kingdom Pseudomonadati; phylum Pseudomonadota; class Alphaproteobacteria; order Puniceispirillales (SeqCode); family Puniceispirillaceae (SeqCode); genus Puniceispirillum (SeqCode); species uncultured Candidatus Puniceispirillum sp. The sequence continues at coordinate 2,843 of NZ_CAXBVX010000147.1, read as the reverse complement.
ATGGCTGGCATGGATCTAAACACAACATATGAAGCAATCCGCATCTCGTCGGGCAACTCCTTTGTTCATGAAACCGAAAGTCAGGTCATTTTGAATGGCAGTCGGGATATTAATTTCACTATGGATCTGGTTATCAAGGACATAAGCCTGTTTCAGGCTATTGCTGATCGAGCGGGTGTGCCGCTAGAAATATCACCGAAGCTGATTGAAATTTTCAAGGATGGTCAAGATCGTTTTGGCCCGCGTGAGTGGTCGCCAAATATTATCAAACGGCTGGAAGAAGCAGTTGGCGTTGATATTCTGGCACCGGGCTTTCCAGCTGAAATGACCGATGATGAGCCAGAAGCGGCTGGTTATGAAGTGATTCCGAAATCATAGTCATAAGTTTGCCTGCATGGCGTGGTTAGGCGGGTTACAGCGCCTGGCCTTGTAATTTTAACTTTAAGGCATCGATCATCTGCTGGGCGTTGAGCATGAATGGGTTTACCTGCAAGGCTGCCTCGTAGGTGCTCAGCGCGCCTTTCAGATTCCCATTTTGCATATGGATCATGGCCAACCCTGATAAAGCCCCAAAATGGCGCGGCTCACGTTTGAGTACTTCGACGATGTCAGCTTTGGACGCATCATGATCACCCATTATATAACGCACTGTTGCGCGCTTGTTCCATGCTTCGGCAAAGTCAGGCTCTTTATCAATGAGGCGGGAAAAAATACGGTCAGCTTCGGCAAGTTCATTCGCTTGCATCATCTGCATACCCAGTCGCATCATGCCAGTTGCATCGGGGTTGTTGTCGTGGACAACCCATAGTGACCAGATTTTATTTTCGATATCTCTAGCCTTGGTTGATGTTGTTACCTGTAACGCGCGAAATAGTTCGTTCAGAGCGGGGTTGGTCTGATCCGCGAATACTGTGCCTGGCACCAGTATCAGTAATAAAGTGATTATTTTAAGATACCTCATAATTAAAATATAGCCTGTCATCAGTAAATGCCAAGGGTTAAGTGGGATTTTGGACGTTTCCCAATATCGTGCTTTGGTCAATACACTAACGCCATTAAACTGATGTGACACTGAAATGGAGTGTCGAATGAAAGGTGTACATATATTCATAGTAAGCCTGTGGTTGTTAATCATCCCGCATCATGTCAACGCGTCGAGTCTGGATGCTGTTACTAAGGCGCAACTTCAGACCACGATGATTACCTTTTTAGAGAAGGCGGCTGACAAGGCTGGGGCATTTGGGGTGATTGACCGCGAAACCGGCGTCCGTGTGGCGGTGTTTCCAGGGGCAATCCATCCACGCATTGTGCCTTATGGCGATGATTATTTTCTGTGTATCGAAATGTTCGATAGTGCAGGTAATAAATATGATGCTGATTTTCTGGTTCGAAACGGTACAGACGGATGGATGGTTGTCGATGTTATGATGAACCAGCGTGATCTGCTCCGTAAAGCCATCGCCAATTCAGGCTCTTAACGTCATGTTGTCCAAGACAGGCTGGGCAGGAAAATTCTCGCTGAACAGCCTGTTTATGCGGTTTTTTCTTTTATGTGTGGCTTCGGCGACATTGGTTAATCTAATTGCAGTTGTCGGTTTCTATCAATATCGGTCAGCAAACGCATCAAACCGGATGGCGGTCGAACTCGCCAATACGGTTCATATAAGTGCACCGCTTCTGGAAACGGCGCTGGACAATGGTCAGCAAGGTGAAGGGCGGCGTATTTTACGTCTGTTTGCGGCATTTCATTATGTTCAATGCGTTGACATTCTAGACGATGGCGATCTTGTCTTATCTTGGCCAGCCATTGGGTGTGCAAAACTTCCCAATGTTGGTGAGAATATGACTTTTGACCAAAGTTTTGCCCGACCCGGGCGCGTGCTTACCTTGCGGATTGATGAGTCTATTTCGGCGCGTGATCTGTATCTGGAAACGGCGCTGTTTGCAGCTACGATTTTTATCATCATTCTTTTGATTTTCTGTGCACTGGCCTTGTCATTCCGCAATGTGGTGTTGCGCCCGCTTGATTTGCTGAAGTCGGCAATGATGGTGGCATCGCCTGATAATCCGGTACTTGCCAAGCGTGTTCGCAATGACGAGTTGGGAGCAATGGTCAATGTTTATAACAAGCTCGCAGCGGCATCACGATATTATATGCGCCGATTATACAGATATCAGAACTCGTTATTGACCAGCGAACAGAGGTTTAAGGATATTGCCGAAATTTCAGGTGACTGGTTCTATGAAATGGATGCCCAATTAACGTTCACTTTTATGTCCGAACGATTTTTTGATCTGTTTGCATTACGTGATGCGGATGTGATTGGCAAATCGCATATCGATCTGAATGTTGGGGAGACCGAAAACGAAACGCTACGTGAGCATATAAAGTTGATGAGGCGTCATCAGGAGTTTCGCAACCTAGAATATCAGCTTGTTGATGGGGGCGGTAAGGTCAAATGGGTGTCGATTAATGGCAAACCTGTTTTTGATGATCAATCCATATTTCAAGGCTACCGTGGAACTGGTTCGGACATAACAGTGCAGAAATTACGCGCCCGTTTGCTAGAAGAAACCAGCCGCGATATTAACGACTCACTTCAATATGCTAGCAATATCCAGCGGGCACTGCTGTGTGACCGAAAATACATGACAGGAATTTTGGGTAAAACGATTGCGATCTGGCAACCCAAGGATTTGGTTGGGGGCGATTTTTACTGGCTGAAAAAGATTGCCAATAACGATTATTTGGTATTTTTTGATTGTACTGGTCATGGTGTGCCAGGTGCATTCATGACGTTGATTGTAACCTCAGTTCTTGATCAGATTGCTGTATCTACATC
>NZ_CAXBVX010000146.1:0-3360 GCF_963979125.1 uncultured Candidatus Puniceispirillum sp. | reverse complement strand
GTTGCCAAGGATTAATAATCTTGAACGCAACTAGCCAGCTGGACATGATATAGGCCAGAAGTGTCCAAATATAGATATTTATTATCTGGTCGATGAGAGCTATGACCGCATACATGCTGATATCTCGCTTTATTCGTTAATGTCCGCACTGTAAACCCAAGCGGCAGAGGATTTCAATCCCGACGTGATATCAATAATCACGCTATAAATATGTCCCGTCAGGTTATTGTTCGCTTGTTTAATAATGGCAAGCCAAGGGTTGAATAATCGCAGCGCACCCATAGATACAAAGTTGATTGGTTGTCTATATGACAGATAGGAAAGATCGTAAGGATTTGCAATTGCCAGACAAGCACGAAAATAACCCGAACGAAACCCAACGCAATGATGACAATGGCCGCATGAATAGCAAAAGGTCATTTCTTTATATTGTTGGTATATTACTGTTTGCTGGACTTGCTGGCGGTATTTTCATGCTTGCCAACCGACAGGCAGAAATGAGCGGGCTTGGATTTCCGGCCTTTGAAGAATCATCTTTTACACTACGTGACCAGAACGCACGCATTGTTACCAACGCTGATTTCAAAGGACGGCCGATAGCTCTGTTCTTTGGCTATAGCTATTGTCCAGATGTCTGTCCCATGACGTTAACCGTACTTGGGAGCGCGCTTGACGAGGTGAAAGAGGCTGGTTTTGCTGTTGATGATTTGCAGATTCTGTTCATGACGGTTGATCCGGAGCGCGATACGCCTGCCCAATTAGAAGCCTATCTCAGCCTGTTTGATATGACGGTGACGGGCCTGACAGGAAATAAAGCGGCTGTAACCGATGCCCTTGGCAATTTTGGTGCCTATGCGCAGCGGGTTGAGACCAGTGCGGGTGATATTCTCTATGACCATAGCTCGGCGGTTTACCTGTACCGTGCGAATGGAGAATTCAAAGGTACGATTGTTTATAATGAGCCACATCGTTTTGTTGTCGAGAAAATGAAGTCGATTTTAGAGTGATCCAACACTCAAAAAATGTAATAAAATTAAATAGTTGACTAATTTTACGCCATTCTGTTCTATCTTCCTGATTGAAGATAGATCTAAAAATGATGACCTCTATTCGCGCAAATATATGCACTTATGGATTCGTTTCATGGGCACGCAATTTTATTTTTACTAGCTATGCTCTTGGCATAATGACCTTAATACCATGCGCCGCCTATGCGATTACCGATTCCCAGCCATTGTTGAAAGATAAGATCGCGCCACGTCATAAGGTTGCTAAAGCGCATCCTATGACGTCAGATACGATAAATCTTCTAGACCTATACGCCACGATGATTAGGCGGGCATCTGATCAAGGCGCGGATGAATTAGCTCTGTCTTTGGCAAGGCAAAGTACAGAACTGGTGCCTGATGCAGTTTTATTGCGGATTATTCTGGCCAAACTTTATATCAATGCCAAACAATGCGCGCGCGCCATTCCGCATTTGAAACATGCGCATGATTTGACAGATCCACAGGCACAGGATTCGATCACTAGACGCCAGCGTTTCATCATCGGCCGTATGCGCAAGGTTTGTGCGCCATTTGTTGAAAATGCTGCCTTCATATCAACGAAAGGGCAACGTTCGGCGTCTTTGCTTGATCGCCCGGGCGATGATATCGTAGCGATCGACAAAGGATCATTACTTGATCGCTATTGTCATGCGCTTGGGTCTTTATGTGCACATGATGGCAAGGTCGCACTGAAGCAAACTGACCGTGGCGGCACGTCAATCTGGCTTCATGTGGGGACAATAAGCAAAATTCGCACCCATGGTATGTGGACGCCCTCGATACGGACGAATATTTTTCGCAAGCTGAATAGCAAACCATATTTCGGATTACAGGGCGCGCAAATTCAGCTGGATATGGAGCGTTCTGTTGGTGACAAAAGACAATTTGAAGCCCATTTTTCAGCCCAATCAATATCAGCCCAGCAAGGTCCCGATTCAGCAACGCTGGCTCATGAAGCCTTGCGTGCGGGCGTGACCTTGCGTCACTTTATCAGCGAGAAGACAAGTATAAAGGCCGGGATATCGCAAACGCGCATCCTTCAAAATATGCGCCATAGTAAACGATTTGAGACTGGTATGGCGTTTATCACCAAAATTACGAAGGATCTGAAAGCCGAAGCAAGCGCAACATGGGCTAGAACACCCAGAACAGGCGGTGCACTGTCATCGTTAGGCCGGGATTTGAAATTTGGCATTTCGGCGGATCTGTCAGCATGGGCGTTTGCCGGCGCAAGCCTGCGTCAAACAAAAAGAGTTTTCACCGAGCCGCTGGTCTATTTACGTTTACCGCATCAGATCAGCCGCCGCGAGCTGTCGGCAAATATTGGCCTGCATCTTTCAAAGGATAAAACATCATTAGTCGATCTGCATTTTATCCGTACATCGTCAGTGTCACATTACAGTCCGGATAATTTTACAGACGATGCGGTAATTATCTATTTTCGCCATGTTTTCTGAAGCTTAGTTTGCTATATAAGTAAATTTATATTTATTTCATGGTTGAAAATTACATGACAAAATAATGTGTAGATCGCTTCTAAAAAGATAACATCTGAGTATCATGTACTTCTATCCAGAGTATTATTTAGCTTAAAAATTGTGATGTGCGCCAAGGTCAAAATTGATGCTTGGGGATGTTTTAACGGAGGGAGATGCACCTTGAGAATTCTGTTTGGCTATGCGAACGGTGTTTGTCGTGACTTTGTTCAGAATCACCTGCTTGACGATCTTTCAAAAATTCAGGTTATGACAGCCAGTACACTTGCGCAATCTATTGAGTTGGCTGGCGATGCTAAAGATATAGATGTGGTGGCGCTTGATCTTAATATGCCAGATATGAATGGCGTACAGGGTCTTTCACAGATGCGCAAAGCGGTGAAGCCAGATGTGCCCGTCGCGCTTATGGATCATACGCTGAATCCAAAACAGATGCGCGATGCCTTGCGTGTTGGGGCTGCCGGATTTCTGCCCTATTCGATGTCATCGGATGCCTTGCTTAGCGCCTTGCGCCTGATGGCAAGTGGCGAGATTTATATTCCGGTGACAAGCGCTGACAATGCTCAGCTTGCCAAACCAGACGCAAAAGACGAATTTTTGAGCAGCCGTGAACGGGAAGTTCTTGATGGCTTGTTGTCTGGGCAGTCAAATAGGCAAATAGCTGATCGGATTGGGCTAAGTGAGGTGACGATCAAATACCATCTTAAAAGTTTGCGATCAAAGCTTGGCGCGCGTAACCGCACCCATGCGGCTTTACGCGCCATCGAGCTTGGGATTAATTAGCTATCACCATCGCTCGGCGTGGTGGATGATGC
>NZ_CAXBVX010000145.1:0-3412 GCF_963979125.1 uncultured Candidatus Puniceispirillum sp. | reverse complement strand
ACCATGGAGCAAGCTGCACCAAAGGCTGACATTTTTGTTACCGCGACGGGCAACCGTGACGTCATTACAGTTGATCATATGCGTGAAATGAAAGATCGGGCCATCGTCTGTAACATTGGCCATTTCGACAATGAGATTCAGGTATCAGCGCTGAACAATATGGTCTGGTCAGAAGTGAAGCCACAAGTTGATGAAATCGAATTCCCTGATGGTAAGCGCATGATTCTGCTGGCTAAAGGTCGTTTGGTAAATCTTGGCTGTGCAACGGGGCATCCATCATTCGTGATGTCTGCAAGTTTCACCAATCAGGTATTAGCGCAAATGGAATTGTGGAACGAAGGTGAAAAATACGAAAACAAGGTTTACACTTTGCCTCGTCATCTTGATGAAAAAGTTGCGGCCTTGCATCTGGAAAAGGTTGGCGCGTTCCTATCAACATTAAGGCCTGATCAGGCTGACTATATTGGTGTTGGACAGCAAGGCCCATTCAAAAGTGAGCAATATCGTTATTGACCTTTTCGTAAGGTGGCTTGATGGCTGTTTTAAAACTAGACGTGCAAAATCTGGCCGCAACCGAAAGGTTGGGCCAGTTTTTGTCTCAAGAGTTGGCTGCTGGTGACGTGATCGCGTTACAAGGTCCGCTTGGTGCAGGCAAGTCGGCTTTGGCGCGCGCGATGATTAGCAAACTTTGCCCGTATGAGGCGGATATCCCCAGCCCCACCTTTACCTTGGTTCAGACCTATGACATGCCTGATGGCACCCCTTTATGGCATCTCGATCTCTATCGCATAGATACACCCGAAGACGCTATCGAGCTTGGCATTGAAGATGCGTTTCTTGATGCTGTATGCTTGATTGAGTGGCCTGAACGGCTTGGAACATTGCTACCTGATAGCTGCTTATCGATCCATATCAATCCTGTTGGTGATGCGTTGGATAGCCAGATGCGGCAGGTTGAGATTAATGCTCCTGCCAGATGGGACAATCGAATGAGTGCCCTTGCCAAGCTTTTTGACAAGCCTGACGCATAGGCTGATCACTATTCTATGGGTATCTTGAATGTCCACTCGCATTTAAAGACACTTACTTTTATACTGCATGAATGCGCGCGTCATCTGTCTATAATATTCCAGCTGGAACACCCTTTGCAGAAGAGCTTGCCAAGGGTGTTATTCAGCTGGCGCCTAACCCAACTGATATGGCGCGTGCTATTGTTATGGTGCCATCCCAGCGGGCGGCACAGGCACTGCGAAGTGCCTTTTTGAATGTGACTAAAGGTCGGGCAACATTATTGCCACGCATGATACCGATTGGTGATCTTGCAGATGACGTAGCCGATATTTTTCCTGAACTTGATTGTGACACAGAGACTGCTGGCTTACCGCCAGCGATTTCGCCTTTGCGCCGTCAAATGATGCTGGCAAAGTTACTGGGTGGATTCAAACTTGGCGGACAGACGCCAACCTATCCTCAAGCTATGATGCTTGCCGATACCCTGGGTCAGCTTCTTGACCAGCTTTATAATGTTGATGCTAAGCCGCATCAATTACGTGACATGCTACCAGAACGTTATTCGGCGCATTGGCAGGATATTATTAAACTTCTGACTATTTTGATTGATAACTGGCCAGCTATTCTGACATCTGAAAATGTTATGGATGGTGTTGATCGGCGCAACATGCTGATACGCGCACGAATAAAAGCGTGGTATGAAAATCCACCTGAAAACCTGATCATTATTGCTGGATCGACAGGTTCGATTAGCGCAACACGTGAACTTATTCGGTGTGTATCCAATTTGCCAAATGGCCATGTCGTTTTGCCTGGGCTGGATAGTGGTGCGGCACCTGAATGGGATGCCATTAGCCAAGATAGCGGCCATCCACAATTTCAACTTGCACAGCTTTTGTATTTTATGGAAATCGCGCCGTCAGATGTTCAGAGCTGGGTATCCAATCCCAAAAGCGAGCCTGAAACACGAGCGCGCCGTGATCTGATGCGTGAAGTGTTCCGCCCTGCGCCAACGACTGCAACATGGCGGCAACTAGCACAAGATAGACCTGATCTTGGCCGTGATGCTCTAATTGGACTACAAGTCATCCAAACCCACGATCGGCGTACAGAAGCGGGGCTTATTGCGGCTGATTTACGCGCAACACTTGAACATGCAGAGCAAACCGCTGCGCTAATCACGCCTGATCGGCATCTGGCTGAGGCGGTAATCGCTGAATTAGCGCGTTGGAAAATCACTATTGATGACTCTGCGGGAACCACCCTTCTTACCCATCGGGCCGGTGCATTTTTGCAGTTATTGGTCGAGGCGATACAGGAAAATTTTGCGCCTCTGGCGTTGCTTGGCGTGCTCAAGCATCCCTGTGCGGCAGGTGGCATGGCACAAGCCGATTTCCGCACCAAAGTCAGACAAATTGAAAAGCTAGTTCTTCGTGGCCAACGACCGGCACCGGGTCTTGAAGGGGTCGCCTCTGCCATTGGAGATGATAAAGCCTTGCAGGATTTTGTTGCCACCCATATCACATCTTCGTTTGCCCCCCTTGTAACTGCGTGGCAGGCACCAGCTCCAACAATGGCAAGTCTTGCCCGTGGTCTGGGTCAGACAGCAGAAATGATGGCGGCACAAAATATGTGCTTGCAGCCTGACGGACAAGGCGGCGAAACACTAATCGCTGATATGAATGATGGTGCTATATATCTGTGGGACAACCAAGGCGGCAAGGCCGCTGCTGATCTGTTGAAAAATCTGGTCGAGCATGGGCACGATCAGGCGGTTAATGCTATTGATTTTGCTCAAACTCTTGTGCAAATCATGCAGAATATAAACATACATACTACCCAGCGATCACATCCAAGGCTGGCTATTTTGGGTGCGGTGGAATCACGAATGCAAACCGCAGACCACCTTATAATTGCGGGCTTCAACGAAGGTAATTGGCCGCCGCAACCACAAAGTGATCCGTGGATGAATAGTGACATGCGCAAAGCAGTTGGCTTGCCTCCACATAACTGGCGTACAAGCCTAAGTGCACATGATGTCTATATGGCGATTTGCAACCCCAAGGTCACAATCACTCGTGCTCAACGCCAGAATGATGCCGCTACAATCCCCAGTCGATGGCTACAACGGATGGATGTTGTTTTGTCAGCACTTGGCATAACCAAAGCGCTTGATCGTGGAGATGCCAAGTTTGAATGGCTTGATGTTTTGAACCCTAAAACTGTGCCAAACCGTATAAAACGTCCGGCACCAAAACCACCAGTAAGCGCGCGTCCACGAAAATTTTCGGCTACCGAAATTGATATGTGGATCAATGATCCTTACGCGCTTTACGCCAAAAAGATTCTGAAACTGCGCCAGCTTGATGATATTGATCGCCCACCTGATGCGGCTTTGCGT
>NZ_CAXBVX010000144.1:0-3444 GCF_963979125.1 uncultured Candidatus Puniceispirillum sp. | reverse complement strand
ATTCTACAAAAGCGGCTTGACGGTAAGGTTGAAACTGATTTCGACACTGCACGCCGCCTTTTTACATTAATTTGTGTACTGCAAACAAGATAAGCCCGAACGCTGGATAGGCAAATGAGATGAGCGATAAAGATATAAAAAAAGCAACAGGATCGATTGGCGCGATTCTATTTGCTTGTAACTTGAATGCGGTGCGTTCAGCCATGGCTGAAGCCATGGTGAAAGCAACATTTCCGGGGAAGATTTTTACTGATTCCTGTGGTGTAAGGCCTGGTGCACCAGATGGTTTTGCGATGGCGGTGATGGCGGAAATTAATATTGATATGATCGGACATACGCCTAAATCATTTGCTGATCTGGATTGTGAATTTTATGATGTGATTATTTCCTTTTCCAAAGAGGCCGACATAGCCGCACAGGAACGCGTGCGTAATGTTGATTGTGAAACATTATACTGGCCAGTTGATGATTTGGCCGATCTGCAAGGAAGCCGAGAAGAGCGTTTGGCAGCCTATCGCGCGGTACGCGATGACATTGCAGCTAAGCTCAGTATTTATCTTGATACGAAAATTACAGGAAAAGCTTGACCTTTACGGCTTTTTTGCGCATCTCTATTGCAACTTAGCATCTATGGAAAAGGGTCACATGGCCAAAGAAGGCGTAATTGAATTTTCAGGTACAGTTGCAGAACTGTTGCCCAACGCAATGTTTCGGGTGAAACTTGATAATGATCATGAAGTGCTTGCCCATACTAGTGGCAAGATGCGGAAGAATCGTATCCGTGTGCTGGCAGGTGATAGGGTGAATGTTGAAATGACCCCATATGACCTCAGTAAAGGCCGCATAACGTTCCGTTTCAAGTAACCGTAAACCTCTGGTACTGGCCTAGTAAGGCTATGGACATAGTGTTGCAAAGTGCATGATGTTGCCGCTTTCTGTTATGTTTCGGATAAGCGCAACATGGAAGCGCCCATTCTAGGAAGTCTTGCGCTATGACTACGGAACAGACATCTCAAGAACATAAAAAGACTGGCTTAGATAGCTCGTTAGTGTTGGCTTCGGCGTCACCGCGTCGGCGTGAACTGCTAGGCCAGATCGGGCTATCGCCGACAATTATGATTGCCGATATTGATGAAAACCCGCAAAAACACGAAAAACCTCAGCCTTATGCCGTGCGCATGGCATCGGAAAAGGTGCTAAAAGTTCGCGACCAGAATGCGGACGCCGTTAATAAATTTATTCTGGCCGGCGATACAGTCGTTGCACGCGGCCAGCGTATTTTGCCCAAAACTGAGGATGAAGCGTCCGCACGTACGTGTCTGGCTTTGTTGTCTGGGCGTCGTCATCGTGTTTATGGCGGTATTGCGCTGATCTCACCAGATGGTCATTTGCGAACTCGTCTAGTCACCAGTATGGTGCGTTTCCGTACGCTCACGCCGGACGATATTGACAGCTATATCGCAACTGGTGAATGGCAAGGCAAAGCTGGCGGTTATGCAATTCAGGGCATGGCGGCAATTTTTGTCCAGCAGATAAGCGGATCCTACTCAAATATCGTTGGCTTCAGCTTGTTTGATGTAGCAGCTATGCTAGGTGGACAGGGTTTTGATGTTATGCACATGCCGGACATGATATGATCGATGCGGTTACCCATATATATTTTGACGAGGCACCAGGGCAGACGCGTGTTGTCTTTATACGTGGAAACGACAAGGGGGTCTTGGCTCTTCAAGATGTGATGCCAGATACTATTGTTGAGATATGGCATCGCCGTTGGGACATGCCTAGCCTGATAGGGACAGTGCATTTTGCCCGAATTGAACAACTTTTCATCGCTCAGAATCGTGCCACTGCCCAATTGCATGATGGTACAGCCATCAGCGTGCGGTTACGGGCAAAAGACCGACCTGCATCCGGTGATATACGGGCTGTAACAATCACCGCGGCACCGCGTGAAGATAAATCGTGGCAGGCCGTTCTAGGCGCACGTCTGGTGTCGCCCTATGGCATTTTGCTACCCGCTAGCAGTGGTGTTTTCCGGTCTAATAGATTTTCGGCGTCAGATAATGGCAAAGCGCAGGAAGCCATGATCAAGACGATCTTGCCGGATGATTTTGGCTTTATCATGCGCAGCTCTGCAAATGCCCTATCGGTTGACGCGATGGAAGCCGATGTAAAGGCATTGCTACATGCCTGGCAAATGGGGACAAAGGTGCCATCTGGCCAGATGCATATGGCAAGTGCGCCGTGCTTAATCCATGATGGCGGTGGTCTAACTGGACAGGTCGCGCGTCATGCCCCGCATGCACAGGTGATTGATGCGCATGAAACCACCGCCAAACAGTATCTTGCCATAATGCTTGATGAGGTGATTGATGATGCGATGCAAACAAAGGTGCCATTGCCGCATGGTGGGCAACTATGGTGCCAGCGCACAAATGCCTTATGGGCGATTGATGTGGATAGTGCTGGTTATAATAGTCCCAAAGCTAATGATATGATACCGTATCTGCTGATGGATGCTGTGCCCGAAATTATTCGTCAGGTCCGTTTACGAGCAATGGGTGGCGCAATTCTGGTGGATATGCCCCGAATGGCTAGCAAGGCAGGAAAAACGGTTCTGGCACAATTTTCCGAGGCTTGCGCCGGGGATCCACGCCACCCTGAAATTATGGGCTTTACCCGTGGGGGATTGCTGGAAATGCGCGTGCCACATGGCGAACAAACTTTACCCGATGTTATGGCAGATCGTATCGCCCAATGTGCGCTTGCTGGATTACGGCTTGTGGCGCATCGTATCGCTTTGCCTCCAGCACCAACTGAGATCAAACTGGCTGTTTCGGCGCCGGTGGCCAAATGGTTGTCGAGCGAAGGGTCATCAGCTTGTGCGGCACTTGACAGGCCGCTTCGTCCTGTAGTGTTGTCAGATGTCGCCCCCGACGCACCTGCCTATATTATTAATTGAGGTCGTTATGTCTATATCGCCTAAATCGAAACTAAAGCCGGTTAAATGTCCGATATGTGGTGATATGGCCAGTAATGTGGCGCGGCCTTTTTGTTCGTCACGCTGTGCTGATATTGATCTGGGACGTTGGTTTCAGGGTAAATATGCAATCCCTGCGGTCGATGCAGCAGATGATACGATTATAGATGCTTTGATTGCCGAGGCCGAAGCTGATAATGCTGGACTGGATAGCAGGCGCGATCACGATGGCGGAAATGATGATGATCGTTAAAAGACTGTTTTATTCGGTCAATTGAGGCTGGACACTGCCTTGCAAGGTCGTTATATCCGTTGGAGCTAAGGTGATCGCGCTTCATAAGCGTCCTACCATTGATCACCAGTTCAGATCATGCGCGTCAGCTGATACGCATAGAGATGAGGCAAAGCCCGGGTAGCTCAGTTGGTAGAGCAGCGGACTGAAAATCCGCGTGTCGGTGGTT
>NZ_CAXBVX010000143.1:0-3449 GCF_963979125.1 uncultured Candidatus Puniceispirillum sp. | reverse complement strand
ATTTTTGATCTTGTGATAATTGGCGCAGGCATTTCCGGCCTTGCCGCCGCCAGCGCCGCGCATAAGACTGGCCAACATGTGGTGGTGATTGACAAGGGGCGCCGGATTGGCGGACGCTTATCGACGCGCCGTGCCGATGGTTTCACCTTTAATCATGGTGCGCAGTTCGTCACCGCCAAAGGCGATGCCTTTAGTGCCGTTTTACACGCCGCAGAAACAGCTGGCGCGCTGGCGCGCTGGCAGATTGCCGATGATAAAACCGCCTTTGCCGGATCACCGACCATGCGTGATCTGCCTGTCTTTATGGGTCAGGGTCTGGATATTCGTCAGGATATGGAAATCGCCAGCATCATGCCGCACCCGCTAACTGGCACCAATAACAATGGTCTATGCCTGACCGACAAAAACGGTACCAATCTATTGACCCGCAAACTGATCGTCACCGCACCAGCCCCCCAAACAGCACGGCTTTTACGCGACATTGAACCTGCCATGGCCGCGCTTGCCGATACGGCGCTTTATGCGCCGTGCTGGACAGCCATGTATGGCTTTGACGCTATGCCTATTATGCCAACTTTGCCGATCCGCAATCGTGATTGTGCGATTGGCTGGGCTGGACTGGAACAAACGCGCCCACACGCCGATCAGCATTATCCAGCGATTACAATTCAGGCGTCAGCCGACTGGAGCCAGCACTGGATCGAAGCCAGCAAGGACGAGGTGATTGCCGCATTATTTGATACGCTGGCTAGCGAGACAGGTGTAGAATTACCGCGTCCGGTGATGTCAGCCGCGCATCGCTGGCTATATGCCAAAGTTATTCGCCCAGCCACAATAGATACCAGCATCGCCCCGCATGGAATCACCAATGCCGGTCGTTCCATCGCCATCGCAGGTGACTGGCTTGGTGGTGCCCGTGTTGAACATGCCTATGACAGCGGATTAGCGGCCATAAACGCGCTATCGATATAGTGCCTAGGCGCCTAGATTCTAATCACCAGTTGATGTCATGACCACAATTTCACGATGCGCAACATGGCTACGCACGTAATCAACATTGGCTTGCCACCAGTCTGACCCGTAGAATTTTTCTTCCAGTTTCGGAATATCTTCCAACTGGTCACAAGTGCGAATCCAGATAAACTGCGTCCCCAGATCATTGACCCATGATGAAGACACCCCAAAGCCAGCCTCATGCAGAACGGGTATCAACTTGCTATGGAACAGATCAAGCCAGCTATCCATCTGCCCTTTATTGATTGTGTAAATGCGAAGATGTGCGGCGGCCATGTCGTGTCTCCCGATTATTTATGAATAATATTGATGACAATCATTATGTATTGTTTGAAGATTATGCAGTGCAATACTCATATATTGGGCAAGCTAATTCAAACCAAATCTGCTAATCTGGTGTCAAACGCATGCTAGGAAAAATATCATGAAAAAACGTCTTATAATCATAGTTACAATGTTAACGGCTTTTTCGGCAGCAATGCCTGGCATTCTGTCTGCACATGATGGTGCCACTGGCATTGTTAAAGAGCGCATGGATAATTTCAAAGCAACACAGGGACATCTCAAAGCCATTGGCGGATTGATGGGAAACCAAGACTACGCCGCCATCATCGAACATGCCGAGGAAATAAAGGCTTGGGCGGTCAAGATGCCTGAGTTTTTCCCTGAAGGCAGCGGCGGCGCACCGTCAGCCGCCAAACCACGCGTCTGGGAAGATTTTGACGGTTTTAAAGCCGCCGCACAGGCACATGCCACAGCGACACAGGGCATTATCGATGCGGCGAATGCAGAAGACATGACCGCACTGACCGCGGCTTTTCGGGCAACAGCTGACTCTTGTGGCGGATGTCACAAAGTCTTTAAAAAATAAGCATGAATATGCGCCTTTTTCTGTCCGGTACCCTGTCTTGATGTCTATCGATGGGTGATGTTCTTGCTATTTCGGTGCCCTTTTTTGCATTGATTTTTGCTGGTTTTGGCGTACGGGCGACGGGCCTTTTTGACAATGCTGGCGCGCGTACATTGGCTAAATTTGCCTTTTATGTTGCTTTGCCGCCGATGCTGTTCATCAAGGTGGCGGTCAGCGACCCTAGCGATATTTTCAACTGGGGTTTTGTCTGGCGGTATGAAAGCGCAACCATTTTGCTGTTTCTTGGCACCGCTTATCTATCACGGTCACTGTTCGGGTTTGAACGGCTGACAAGTGGCATTTTCGGGCTCAATATCGCCTATCCAAATTATGGTTATATTGGCGTGCCTTTATGTATTCTGGCATTTGGTGATGCGGCGGCATTACCCCTAGCGCTTTTGCTATTTGCTGATACCATTGTTCTGCTGATGATCCTTGCCTATTTTGCCGCCAATACCAAACAGGGGCTGGTACAGGCCTTGCCGCGTATCCTGGCTGAAATGGCACGTAACCCCTTACTTCTTGCTGTGATGGCGGGTCTTGGTTATGCCGCCTTTGATATGCAGATGCCGATCATTGCCAGCCGGACGTTGAACATGCTGGCTGATGCGGCACCACCGGTTGCGCTATTTGCCCTTGGCGCAACCCTCTATGGCCAGCCAATCCGCGCCGCCGCCGCCGAAGTCAGCGTCATAAGCCTGTTCAAACTTATCGTGCATCCTGTGCTTGTCGCAGGCTTGTTTTTGCTCATTCCGGGACAGGACATGTTATGGATCAAAGTTGCTATCCTGTCAGCCTGTCTGCCTGTTGCCGCCAATGTGTTCATGCTGGCCGATCATTATCAGACCTATGCAGGTCGCTCGGCCTCAGCCATTTTCGTCAGCACCTTGCTGGCCAGCCTGACGGTGCCTGTGGTGCTCTATATCCTGTTCACTATGCTTGGCTAGACGCCGTAGCCTCATCATCCGAAACCAAGCGTTGAAAATCGGCATCGGTAAAGGGGATCACCATTTGCGCCGCAACATCATATAGATTTCGTTCGATGCGCGATAATGGTGCCAAATAAACATGAATGCCATAACTTGGCGTTGATCCTGTGCATTCCACTGTATGAATGGCGTTAGGGCCAATCGACAACACATCGCCAGCCTGCATATCAACTGACTTGCCCTTTGTGATAAAAGCGTCACCAGCCGTAGTGAAAAAATTGTTTCGCTCCTGCCCTTCATAAATACCAATCACCGCCGATGTTTGGTGGTCATGCGGCGGGATCGTGTAATTGGGACGAAACCGGCAATAGAAAATCGAAACGGTCTCATCCTCGAATAATGTCTCTTCATCCGTATCAAATGTGGGCATCGCTTGGCGGACAGCTTCTGGATTTTCAAAATAACGATCCATTTCAGCGCGAATGGCTTTTGCTGGTGACGGGGCTGTTACAGCCTTGCGCAAACAGGTGATAAATTCATCCAGATCAAAAACAGATAGATCAGACCCCGCTGTCTTTGCACCCGCTGTCTTTGCA
>NZ_CAXBVX010000142.1:0-3552 GCF_963979125.1 uncultured Candidatus Puniceispirillum sp. | reverse complement strand
GGCTGAATAAAAATATGTATGCATTGTCGGTTGTCGCGGCAATTTTTCTGCCACTCGGGTTTTTAACAGGGCTTCTTGGGATTAATATTGGCGGTATTCCGGGCGCTGAAAACCCGCAGGCCTTTCTGGTTTTCTGCGGCATGCTGGCGCTGGTGGTTGGCTTGCAAATCGTTATTTTTCGTAAAATGCGCTGGTTTTGATGCTTCGCACAAAACCCCCCCGTTTTTCAGGGCTGATCTGATATGCAAAATCAAGATAACACTGCGGCCGAACAGAACCCCTTTACAAAGATGGGCATGATCAAATTCTGGGTAATTTCAACCATTGTCTATTTGACGTTTCCGGTCTCGCTTATCGTTAGCTATATCGCCTTTGGGCCGCTTTTGACCAAACAGCTTGTCACCGCCTTGATTCAGGATTTTCTGCAAACATTGCTTGTTGCAATCGGGGTTTTGATTGTTCTGATCTGGGCAATCTTTCACTATCTCGGGCCGATGGTGACTGGCTGGTTTGCTGGGTAACCGCAACCAAAGGTTAATTATGATAAATTAATATAATAGATGGCAGGCCAGTATCGCTTTGGCGCGATGGTGATATCGCCAATCTATGACGTTGGTTTATTGTTTTGGGTGCCGGTCTGTTCGCAGCTTTTTTTCCATTTTTGTTGGGGTTTTTAAACCGGTGGCAGATGCGTCATTCCGCATTTATTGAGCGGCATTTATCGCTGCGGCCATTATCGGGCCGTATTTACATAGCTGCTGCTTGTCTTTTTGTGTTGTTTGCGGCTGCCGTCAATTATGATGTTCGTAATCGGCAATATGCCGCGTGGAAAGCGCAGCCCCAAATCACGCATCTTGACGAAATGCCGCTATTTTCAACGGCTGATGCTCCCTATTTTTTGGGAATTGCCACCGAATTAAAACGGGGCAGGACGCTGCAAGCCTTTGACCAAGGCCGGTCTTTCCCAAATCAGGTAATTCGCAAAACACTAATTTATGATGGCAATTTTGACCAGTGGCGCGATGCGCCCCTATTGTCGGTGGTGATTGCGATGATTGCCAATGATGCCGGGCGTGTCGAAATCGCCAAGGCTGGCCATTGGCTGATCCCGGTGACGGCGGCAATCACCACAGTGATGATTGCTTTTGCCTTTGGTATGGCGGGCTATTGGCTGGAAGGCGCGTTAGCGGCGCTTGGGGGTGGCCTGTCTTTTTCCTATCTGTCGCGGTCTGCGGCGGGGCGTATTGATACTGATCAGTTGAATCTTGGTTTTTTCTATCTGTTATTTGGTCTGGCTTTTTGGGCTGGAACGGTCAAGGGAAAGCTGGGGGGCATTGCGGCAATCCTGACAATGGGGGTGGGTGCCTATTTGTTTAATTGGTGGTATGGCAGGCCCGAATTGATTGTCATGCCGGTTATCGCCTTTATCTGGTTGCGGCTTGTTGTGCGGCGCGACTGGCGCGGCGCGGTTTTCGGCGCGGTGATTGTGCTGTTATTGTCTGATATTGCAATGCCGAATAGTTTGGCAAGTTCCTATATCCAGCCCTATTTTAGCCAAAGCGGGTTTCGGTTTCCCAATCTGCTTGGAACTGTTAGCGAGGTTCAAAGCTATGATATTTCGCAAATTTTCTTGTGGCTGACTGGCGATTTATGGCTTGGCTGGTTTTGTGCCTTGGGATTGTTTTTGCTGGCATTGCGCCATCCGGTAATCGCGATTGCCTATGCGCCGCTTGCCGGATTTGTTTTATTTAATGCAGTGCTTGGCAATCGGGCAATCTTCTATGCGGCACCGGCGTTCTGGTTTGGTGGTGCTTGGCTTTTCATCACGATATGCCGCTTTGCCGTGACATATATGGCACCGACACGATTTGCTGTTGATCACGGCTTTGCTGGGACTATGGCGGCCGTTGCGATGTTTGGAATGACCTATCTGGCAAGTCCGACTGATTATATGCCGCAACCATCGTTTCCAAAGCCGGTTATGTCGGCCTTTGCCATGTTAAAAGACCGTGCCGATGATCCAGTTGTTGCCAGCTGGTGGGATTATGGGTACGCGTCCCGATTTTTGAATGGCGCACCAACCTTGCATGATGGCGGCGGATCGGCTGTTGGAACGACGTATTTTTTCGCACGCGCGATGGTCACTGACGATTTGCACGAAACGGCGGCAATTTTGCGGTTTCTGGTGCGTGATGGCCGTCACCTGATTGATTGGTATGAAGGCGATGCGGGCGGGTTTTACCAGCTGATCAAGGCACGTCAAACACGGCCAACGCGGCCAATCTTTCTGGTGCTTACCGGTGAGATGGCTGGGTGGATGCAGGCAATCACCAAAATCGCCAGTTGGGATATAGATCAAGGGCAATGGCAGGACAGCCAGTTCCGCTTTGCCGATAGCAGCTATTTAAAATTATTTCACCATGGCGAAACTGCTGATGGGTTGTTTGATCTGGTTTATGATGATTATCCGCAAGTGCGAATTTTCCGGCTTTCCGATCAGGATTCGGTCGATTAAATCATATTTCTGGCTTTTGTTTTGATCATGGCGGGTTTTGCTTGCCGCATGACGCCATATCACGGCACGATATGTTTTTGTAAAGGGGAGGCCAAAGATGCTCGCAGTATGTGTTGATTTTGAAATTGAACGGGCAAGTCTTGCTGCCTTTTTGCCAATCATGCAGAAAAATGCTGCAGAATCACTGGCGAATGAGGCTGGTTGTCATCAATTCGACATCACGCAAGACCCGCAAAATCCAACGACGATATTCCTTTATGAACTTTATGATGATGCCGCCGCTTTTGAAAGCCATAAACAGGCAAGCCATTATCTTGAATTCAATGAAGCAAGCGGCGGGATGATCACTGCAAAATCGGTTCGCTTGCTGCAAAAAATAAACCATTGATACGCAGCCTTATGCGGCATTGATGGCGCTTGCAAGACTATGCAATTTTCGGTGATTACAGAATGCATAGGCAGATGCGATGAACAGGGCTGTTTTCCGGCGGTATTTTTTCAGGGCTTCAATTATTCATTAGAATGTCGTTATATACGGATCAGGCATGCGTTTTGCGCGATGCCACGGCGATATGTGTTTGGATTTTGATTTATGAGATTTTGGGTTCGCCTATCATTGGTTTTACTGGTTCTGCTGTCTGGCTTGGGCATGCAGCCGGCACTTGCTGGCGGCAAGACCTATCAGGGCAGTGAATCATCTGCCCACTGTACCTTATGGTCGAATAAAAGGCTGAAATGGCCACAGACAATTCTTGGGCGGGAAAAGGCCGAATGTCGCCGTCGCGCGGTTGATAGCTCGACCAGCAACACCCAATGCCGGCTTTTACGGACATATATCGACAATGAAAGTGGTGAACGGATCTGTATTTATAAACGGCATGGAACAGGCCTTGAACAGCTAACACTTAGCATGTCGGCTTTTCTAAACTGTCAGACCGATTTCATGTGCAAGCGAACAGCAAAGTAACCTTGTGCGATGATAAGCCAGAAACGTGTTTTTGAGATTATTGAAAAGGGGCAGGCGGATGATCGCGCAA
>NZ_CAXBVX010000141.1:0-3664 GCF_963979125.1 uncultured Candidatus Puniceispirillum sp. | reverse complement strand
TTTTATGGCTATTGCAAGACCGGCTTGATTTTTGATCAGCCAAACGGTCTGGTCATGCGGACGCGCAATCAGTCAGACACCAAAAATGTAAAACTATGCCAGGAAGCTGATGTTCCGGATAATCGCAGCCACCCTTATTGGCCCTTTGTGCAGAATTCGCCAGCAATCACTGAAGCCGAACCGCATGCGGTAACGGTGATTTTGCTTGAACAGACGAATAATAATACGGTCAATCGCTACAGCCTTGTGTTCGTTTTTGATGATGCCAATTCAGGCGGGACGTCAAAACAGATTCAAATCCAGTTTAACAATCTGGAACCCGAACGCGATCTAACTGACATTAATGATGTTTATACATTTGCCGATGATGATGACGAATATGAGACGGGAAGGATCAACCAAAATGGATCGATTCTGGCAAGTCCACGATGGAAAAATGCCCATGATGGCTTTGTTGTGCCTCTGAAATTACCACTCAATGCGATCGGCGAGGGGGAACGCTATGATCTAAAATTTTATGATCAGCGCCCCGACGGATCAACCGCACCAACACCGAATCCAAACCTAAATCTAATCAGCGTGACGACGATTAACAGCTGGAATATCCGTGCGCGCGTCAAAGGGCCAGATGGCGATAAAATAAAGTTTATAAAAGTGCCGTTCGATGCAGCTTCAGCCACACCAAAAACGGCAATCCAGATCAGGGTGACGAGCGCACGCTTTTGCCCAAAACCACAATCAGCGTCAAATAACGGCTAGCAAAGCCATTGCCCAGCATGGTTCAAAATATTAAAAATAATTGGCCTAGTACTGGCCATAGCTAAGTGTGTGAAAGCTGCCATTATCGATGATGATTTCAGTTCCGAAAATGGCAATTTGTCCCCCAGCGGCAAGTGCACAGGACACCACCACATAGCGGTCAAAGGGGGATTTGACTGTCGGCAATTTGCGATGGACGAAACTTGCTGTCTGCCGACCTCGCATTTCGGTAAGGTTCGTTTGTCGAACTGCGGAATCGACCAATGACACGCCGTCCAAAAACGCGGGACTAACCGCGTGAATACGGCGCGTGCAGCGATTTGCAATCATCTGTGTTTCAGGTAGCCCGCCAATTGCATAATGCGGTGGAAAGCCATTCGATAGCTTGACCTGATATAGGCTTAGTTCAAGATTTTCCCGCGCTTCGGCTTGAAGATGCGAGATAATCTGAATGGTTGTGGCATTTTCTCGGTTTCGTATCACCATATCAAGAAGCGGGATTGCCGTCAGACTCAGCACAACAATAACCAGCAAGACTGATGCAAGCGCAAACCCATCATCCGTTTGCTGCAGAAAAGAACGCTGAAACTCGGCCTTGGTTCGAAACGACATTTTTTTCCCTTGATGCTGTGGTGAAAACAATTGCCACGCAGGATCGCCCGAAAGAGGCAAGCAACTAGATCGCCCATAAATCTAGAAGAAGCGCTGATGAAAACCAAATCAGGTAAATTTTCAAATTAGAGATTGCCTGATGAATTTGATAGTAAATTGTTCTTTTTCAGAATGTTGCAGAAATTTTTAGATTGCCGCTCTTCGTCAATTAAGTCGAATTTTTTGATCATCCAAATATTAATATACCGTAAATTTTAAAGATCTAATGAAGCTGTACACCACATTGGGCGCAAATTTTCATGTCGGTTCTTTCCATTATCTTGCGGTTTTTAAAAATCAGAAAACTGGGAATTTCACTGGTCGAAATACTGGTCTACACCACGGTATTTTCGATTGCTTCGATTGGAATTTTTTCACTTTTGATTGGGTTTAAAGGCAGCTGGATCAACATTAACACCAATATAAATCAGGCCGAGCAGGCAGATTATGCGACGAAATATATCCAGACGCAGCTTGGTCGATCGGACAGCGTATCGATTGATCATGTCAAACTTGGCGATCAGGCCTGTTTACTGCTTCGCCAGAATAACCCGGTCCAGCGCAGTGGAACTGTTTTTGATGGAAGTAGCCGTTATATCGGATCTGGATCCTCTGCACCAATGCTTGCCGGAAGTTCGCTGACGGTTTCTTTTTGGTTAAGAGTCGATTCACAACAGCAAGGCATTGCAAATATCATGAATTGGGGAAACGCATCGCACAAACGGCAATTTGCTGCACAGCTGAATAACGGTGTGTTTCTCCTGGATTTTGGCGGTGCTACCTTTGCCTTGTCAAATGGCAAGGATTTGCGCGACTCCAAATGGCATCATGTTGCCATCACCTATGATTCGCAAAATCTGGTTCCTCCCTTACCCGGCAATAGCATTCGGGTATATATTGATAATGCTTTACAGACGGGCGAATATATTTCGGTGCGTCAACCTGATTTTTCAAAGCTGCAAACCGCCGCCGGAACGCGTCTTTATGTCGGCAGTCTTCGGCTTGAAACGGCAAATCGTCTAAACGGCGCTGTTTCCGATCTTCGCATTTGGCAAAAGTCCTTGTCAGCAGAAGATATCACGAAACTGGCGACGGGGCCTGCGAGCGTTGATGTCCATTCGACTTTGCTACAATATCACTGGCCATTACAAATTGTGGGGAAGGGACAAAGCCGGTTTGTCGGGATTGGCCCGCGTCAATGGGTGGGGCTATTTCACGGAAAATGGCTCGATAACAGAATTGTTACGACAACGAACGAGACAAGCAAAATCACGCATTTCTGCTTTTTTGATCAAAATAAAGATGGGCTATATGAATTATGGGCGTCGCAGGCGGTAGCAGAAATCCCGAAGACTGGGCCAACCGAACCTGATTGGGAACGTATCGGCGGCGATATATTTGTGCCAAAGGATGGCGGCACATTTTTTCAGGCCATTTCTAAAAGCCCTGATCCGGTGACCGCCAATTTTGCGCTTGGTTCGGATAGATATGGCGCGCCAGCAGACCAGAAAAAAAATCAAACCAGCAGCTTTTCGACCAAGGTAAATTATAAATCAAAGGCTTTATGTCGTGTTGTGAAATCCGATTTGATGCAGGGAAACTGCCGCTTTTCTGCTGCCTTTGCCAAAATTGACAGCAATTACGACAAGGGAAATGAAAGTCTTGGCATTTTCAACGCAACAAAGGCGACCGATGCTGTCACTGGCATGATTACCTATACCAATATTCCCTATGCCAATTCGCAACTGCGCGGTGAATGGAACAGTGAACGCGGTTATCTTCGTATTTTTAATCAGGATGGAAGCACGCTTGCAATCAAGGATTGGAATCGGATTTTCAGAGAAATCACCTATTTGCCGAAGGCAAGCAGCTATAAATCCGACCGCCTTGTTACATTTTCGCTTGGTGATTTGGCATTTCATAACGATCAAGGTTTTCGCTTTTACGATTTTCATAAATCGACGAAATCACCCTATAAATATGCTGATGCCGTTACCGAAACGGCCAGTTTACCCGATAGTAAATGCGGTTTAAAACCGTATGTCGCGACGATAACTTCGGCAGAGGAACAGGATTTTATTCAGCAAAAAATGCATTACAGCAGCGTGTATTCAGGATGGCAAAGCGGCTGGCTTGGCGCCATTGGAAGTACCGAAAAAATCTGGTCATGGGACAGCGGCCCGGAAAAAGGTCAGAAATTCTGGTCAGGCGGCCCCTTTGATATGGGGTTTCGGAAAAGCGATGATGCCAAAAT
>NZ_CAXBVX010000140.1:0-3742 GCF_963979125.1 uncultured Candidatus Puniceispirillum sp. | reverse complement strand
CGGTTGGAAAGCCGGTTAGGTTGCGTATAGCTCCCAACCCGCCGAACAAGATCGCGTGCCTTGCCCACATACAGCACCTCGCCAAGCCCGTTGGTCATGCGGTACACGCCAGGCTGATGCGGCAGAACCTTCAACTCTTCTTTCAGATAGCTGATGCCGCGCCATATATCAGGCGGCAAATTAGCTGTCTTGGCGTCATTTTCAAGGCTGTCTATCGGCTTGCTCATGAAATTAATCTAAGCCTTTCAACGACTTTGGCATAGCCCCGAATCGCTGATGTTTAAGTCTAAATTTTGGGTGAAATTCTATCCCCCAACCCTGTGGATAAAACTGGGGACAAACAGGCTTTTTGTGCGCGATCCCCCTTATTTCCTGCGAAAATGAGCATTTTGCCTAAATTTTAGGCAATTTTAAATAATTATATAAAATCAATTAGTTAATATATAGCAATAGGGAAAATGAAATAAAATTCATATTTATTTTTCGATATTTCGGTTGAATCGCGGCAATTTTGTCATCTTGTGCAAAACAGTGCCTGATTCGGTCACTGATTCCTCTGTTTTCAGTCTTAAATCATAAAATTACGAAACCAAAAAAATATCTATAAAACAAAGCAAAAGACGATTCTGATAATGTCATGATACCAGCATTGAGAGTAAATGATGCTACTGTGACCTTATCGGCCACGTCCATATTTTTTGCCGCGTTTTTTGGCAGGCGCGCCGGGGGTGCCGGCGGGGAATCCATAACCATCGGCGATTGAGCTAGGCACCCCGGGGGCGGTCAGCCCCAGCTCGGCTGCTTCCATCCGGCGTATTTCGTCACGCAGGCGGGCAGCTTCTTCAAATTCCAGATTGCCAGCAGCCTGTTTCATGCTGGTTTCAAGATCGGCGATAACAGTTTTAAAGTTATTGCCAACCAACGCCCCTTCTTTGCCGCCGGCTTTTGGCGTCAGATGATCCGCGCGCTCATATACCGAATCCAGCACATCGGTAATATCCTTTTTGATTGATTCTGGCGTGATGCCATTGGCTTCGTTCCACGCTTCCTGCTTGGCACGGCGGCGGTTGGTTTCATCCAGCGCATATTGCATTGAATCGGTGATCCTGTCGCCATACAGGATGACCCGCCCTTCGACATTACGGGCGGCGCGGCCAATGGTTTGCACCAATGATGTTTTAGAGCGCAAAAACCCTTCCTTATCGGCATCCAGAATCCCGACCAACGCGCATTCGGGAATATCCAGCCCCTCGCGTAATAGATTGATCCCGATCAGAATATCAAACACGCCCAGCCGTAAATCGCGCATAATCTCGATCCGTTCCAGCGTATCAATATCCGAATGCAGATAGCGTACTTTCAGTCCGGCTTCGAACATATATTCGCTCAATGCTTCGGCCATTTTTTTGGTCAGCGTGGTAATCAATACGCGCTGGCCTTTGGCGGCGGCATCGCGGCATTCGGCGATAATATCATCAACCTGATTACCCGTTGGCCGGACAATACATTCCGGATCGATCAATCCGGTAGGGCGTACAATCTGTTCGGAAAAGACCCCGCCGGTGCGTTCCATTTCATATTTTCCGGGCGTTGCAGATACATAGATTGTTTGTGGCCGGAATCCTTCCCATTCTTCAAATTTCAAAGGCCGATTATCCATACAGGATGGCAGTCGGAACCCATGTTCGGCCAGCGTCGATTTACGTGCAAAGTCACCTTTATACATCGCGCCCAATTGTGGCACGGTGACATGGCTTTCATCGACAATCAGCAAGGCATTTTCGGGCAGATATTCAAACAATGTTGGCGGCGGCTCGCCTGGGCCGCGTCCTGACAGATAACGTGAATAATTTTCAATCCCCGCACAGACGCCGGTGGCTTCGATCATCTCGACATCAAATTGTGTGCGCTGTTCGATGCGTTGCGCTTCCAGCAATTTGTTGGCTTCGGTCAGCTCGGCCAGCCGCTGTTTCAACTCGATCTTGATCGATTTACACGCTTGCTGCAAGGTGGGGCGCGGCGTCACATAATGCGAATTGGCAAATACCGTGATCGTCGGCAGGCTGGTGAATTTTTCGCCGGTCAGCGGGTCAAATTCATGGATTGATTCAACCTCGTCACCAAACAGCGAAATGCGCCATGCGCGATCTTCAAAATGCGCTGGGAACAATTCCACCGAATCCCCGCGCACGCGAAAACTACCGCGCACGAAATTCGTATCATTGCGTTTATATTGCAATTCGGTAAATTTGCGCAGCATATCCTGACGCGGGAAATCCTCGCCACTGGTGATTTTCTGCGTCATCGTCGAATAGGTTTCGACCGATCCGATACCATAGATACATGACACTGACGCGACGATAATCACATCATCACGTTCCAGCAAAGACCGCGTTGCCGAATGCCGCATCCGGTCAATCTGCTCATTGATCGATGATTCCTTTTCGATATAGGTATCGCTACGCGGCACATAGGCTTCGGGCTGGTAATAATCGTAATAGGACACGAAATATTCGACCGCATTCTGCGGGAATAAAGACCGCATCTCGCCATATAGCTGGGCGGCCAGCGTTTTATTCGGCGCAAGGATCAAGGTTGGGCGTTTCATCTCGCGGATCACATGCGCGGCGGTAAAGGTCTTGCCTGATCCGGTGACGCCCAGCAACACCTGATCGCGCTCGCCTTTTTTCACCCCGTCGATCAATTCGGCAATCGCCGTGGGCTGATCGCCTGCCGGCGAAAAATCCGATTGCAGATCGAAATTGGCAGGCCCGCGTGGCCGCGTGATCGCAATATTATCGGTGGTGGTTTTCACAACCTTATCGGTGGCCGCACCATTGGCGGCGTCAGTGGCGGCGGCTTCGCTATTGTGGGTAATCTTGTTCATCTTCTTCAAGATAGGCGCAGTCACGCGCAAGCGAAAGGGGGGTAGATGAAATTTAGGGGGGCGAGGACGATAAATCCCCTGCGCCTCACGAATGTCATAAACCCGCAAAAATCTATGTTCCGATAACGAAATATTAACCAAGGATTGAGTAAACTTTGCCGATGAAAAGTTTTATTCACATATTGCGGTCACGCATCCTGCCACACATCCTGATTGTGCCGTGTTTTTTATTGCTGGCCTTGCTGGTGCCATCCTCGCTATGCGCGGCTGATTTTGACAAGGGGTTACGTGCAGCTGAAGCTGGTGATTATGCCGCCGCATTTGCCGAATGGCGACCACTGGCCGAACAGGGGTTAGCAGGGGCGCAATATAACCTTGGCCATATGTATTATAAGGGTGAAGTCGTGCCGCAGGATGATGCCGAGGCGGCAAAATGGTATCGCCGTGCCGCCGAACAGGGGTTAGCAGGTGTGCAATATAACCTTGGCCATATGTATGCAAAGGGTGAAGGCGTGCCGCAGAATGATGCTGAAGCGGTAAAATGGTATCGCCGCGCCGCCGAACAGGGGGATGCACAGGCGCAAAGTAATCTTGGCTATATGTATGAGAACGGCAGGGGCGTGCCGCAGGATTATGCCGAAGCGGCGAAATGGGGTCGTCGCGCCGCCGAACAGGGATTTGCACAGTCGCAATTTAATCTTGGTGTGATGTATTTTAATGGCAGGGGTGTGCCGCAGGATTATGCGCTGGCGGTGAAATGGTATCGCCGTGCCGCCGAACAGGGGGTCGTCGAGGCGCAAGTTAATATTGGCGTGATGTATGCAATGGGCGAAAGCGGACCAAAAGATTATGTGC
>NZ_CAXBVX010000139.1:0-3792 GCF_963979125.1 uncultured Candidatus Puniceispirillum sp. | reverse complement strand
AGGTAAATCTATCTGGTCAGTATCGATTGAGACATTTGATGATGACCCTCAGCCCGGCATAGGTGGCGGTGTCATGGTCAGTGGCGAACGGCTTTTTGTGCATGCGGGTGGTCATATGCTGGCGGCATTATCGGTTGAAGATGGGACAAGCATATGGTCGATAGATCTGCCATTACCTATTCGCGGAGGGCCAACCGCGATTGATGATGAAGCCATCGTCATCACCGATATTGACGGCAATATACTGGTACTGTCCATGGAAGATGGCATAGCGCTTTGGGATCGTGCGGGACTGCCATCAAGCACAATTGTATATGGCGTGCCGTCACCTGCCTATAATGATGGTGAACTTGCTGTTGCGGGTGCAGGTGGTGAATTATTAATGCTGGATGTCACCGATGGTGAAATTATCTGGACTGAGTCATTGGCCACGTTTAACCCCCGCACGCCATTACAAAGCATCGGCGATATTCGTGCCAATCCGGTATTTGATGGTGGCCTTGTTTTTGCGATCAGCCAGTCTGGCCGTATTGCGGCGTTAAATGCGCGTTCGGGTTTTATGCTATGGGATGCGCCGATTTCAGGCGTCGAAATGCCATGGGTTGCAGGTGATACGGTTTTTGTCCTGTCGCTCGAAGGTCGGGTTTATGCAATCCGCCGCGAAGATGGTTTGGTGCGGTGGATCGCTGAATTGCCAGATGCCTTGCCAGCTGGCGCAATGGCGTCTGAATCGCTGACGCGTTATGTGGGACCACTTGTTGCCAATGGACAGGTGATGGTGATTTCAAAGTCCGGCAGCTTATATTTGCTTAATGCCGAAACAGGTGTTGAGACTGGCAGTCTGAATGTGGGTAGTGATGTTGTCACGCCCCCTCAGATTGCTGGTGGACGACTTTTTGTGCTGTCTAATAATGGTCAGCTTTCAGCCTTCGACTAGATATACTGGCGCTAAATTATGGTTACTTTTGCGATTGTTGGTCGCCCAAACGTTGGTAAATCAACATTATTCAACCGTCTGATTGGACGACAGCATGCGATTGTCGATGATCAGCCTGGTGTGACGCGTGATCGCCGTGAAGGTGATGGCGCGCTAGCGAGTCTGCGCTTTCGTGTCATTGATACGGCGGGGCTTGAAGAAGCCAGCGATGGCAGTCTGGAAGACCGGATGCGGTATCAAACCGAGCTGGCTATCGTCGGGGCAGATGTCACATTGCTGGTTGTTGACGCCCGTGTTGGCATCACGCCAGTTGATAAATTTTTTGCTGGTGAAATTCGTAAATCTGGCGCGCATGTCATTCTGGTTTGTAACAAATGCGAAGGTAAAATCGGCGCTAGCGGTGTGGCTGAGAGCTGGACACTTGGGCTGGGTGAGCCAGTTGCCATTTCGGCGGCGCATGGCGAAGGTCTTGTCGATCTGCATGATGCGATGCTTGAAGCGGCTGACAAACAGGGGTTGGCAGGCGTGCTGACAGGCGACGATATTCTGACAACGCATGAAGATGATGACGACTTACCTGACAATGATGCCGAAGCACCGCTTGATGCCGAAGGCAACCCTGTGGATGTATGGCAGGATGAAGCTGCCAAACAACCGATGCGGATTGCTATTGTCGGGCGGCCGAATATGGGTAAATCGACCTTAATCAACAGTCTGCTTGACGAGGATAGATTGCTGGTAGGCCCCGAGGCAGGCATCACCCGTGATTCGATTGAATTGCCGTTTGAATGGCAGGGACGCCCCTATAAGCTGGTTGATACCGCTGGCATGCGCCGCCGCGCCCGTGTTGTCGATAAGGTTGAAAAGCTGATGGTCGATGATGCGTTGCGCGCGATTCAATATGCGCATCTATGCGTGTTGCTGATCGATGCGACCGAAGAACTGCACAAGCAGGATCTGTCGATTGCCCGCCTGATTGCCAATGAAGGCCGTGCCATTGTCATTGGTGCCAACAAATGGGATGCCGTGCGCAACAAACAGGAATCAGCGATGCAAATTTCGGATCGTCTGAAAACCTCTATGTCACAGCTAAAGGGTGTGCCTGTTGTGCAAATGTCTGGTTTGCATAAAAAGGGGCTTGGCAATTTGCTTAAAGCGGCTGATGATATGTACGCTGTCTGGAATACGCGCGTGTCAACAGGGCGGCTTAATCGCTGGCTGGAAATCATGCTTGAAGCGCATCCGCCGCCATTGGTTGAGGGGCGCCGTCTGCGTATCCGCTATGTAACCCAGATCAAGACACGACCACCGACATTTGCATTATTTGTCAGCCGCCCGGCTGATCTGCCTGATTCCTATCTGCGTTATTTGTCCACTGGCTTGCGGAATGATTTTGGCTTGCGCGGGATTCCCATCCGCATGGTTATGCGAAAACGTGAAAACCCCTTCGCCTAGACTGGATAGCTGTTACTCAGCCCAGCGCAATCTTTACCTATTATTATCCAGCATGTCTGCCAGCATAGCACCCAATGCGCCCAGCATATGGGCAACACGCGCTGCGCCATCAGCCTCTAGCGTCATATGGCTTTGCGCCGGATTGCCCGACACAGGTGTTGATGTCATATAAAGAGCGCGGTTAATTTCGATCTGCACTGACTGCCGCGGGGAATTGATCCGCCCATATTCACGCGTGATATGCCCGCCTGCATAGGGCTTGTTCCACGCAACGCTAAATCCAGATTCGGCGATAAACTCACTGATCTGCGAGCCAAGCTTGGGGTCTATGGTGGTGCCAAGACAGTCGCCCAGAACAAAATCGGCAAGTGGCCGCCCAAGCTGATCAGTCTGTGGCATCGAATGAATATCAAGCAACAGATAATGCCCGTGAAATGTCAGCGCTGTTTCCAGCGTTTCGGCCAGCATCTGGTGATAGGGCGTATGCACCATGTCAAGCCGCCGCCGCACTTCGTCATGTGATAAAGCTACATTATGTATCGGCATGCGTGCCGCATTCAGCCGTGGCAACAACCCATAACCGGCCTTGACTTGGCGCGATGGTGTAGCGGCATCAATCGTATCAGCGAACATGATTTTATCCAGCGCATCTATAGGCCGGTTCACATCCAGAAAGGCGCGCCCAACATGATTGGTAATGGTGGTGATATTATGCGCCATCATGCCTTCGATCAGCCGGTCAACGGCGAAATCTTCAAGATCACGCAAGGCGGCAAGTTCAAGCGCGCTTGTCGCGATAAACTCGGCTGGATAGAGACGGCCAGCATGCGGACAGGACACCACCACCGCCCGTGTATGGGCAGGTGTAGAATGACGTTTGCTGACAGCGACAAAATTGGCATCGTCGGTATGGCATGAAGCTGCCTCAGGCGTGCGCGAAAAATCAAGCGCCAGCGCAGCGCCATCAACCATGACTGGCGTGACATCCTGGGGCATAACATCTTGGGGCATAACATCTTGCATGTCAGTTGCAGATGCAGTTCCCTGAGATGTGGGCAAGGTAGCAATATCGGGAGATGTAGAAAGCGCGTCCATTCGATAAAAAATACCATCTCGCCACCGCACGTCAATTTAAATTCTGCTAAAGTGCTAATATGATGCAGATTAGGTGTGATCTGGCCTGATCTTGTGCCAGAGGGTGCCAGAGGGTGCCAGAACGCAACACAATCTAGTCAAGCATGGAAAAAGCGCCCAATCTGGCCAAAAGGGCTTGCCATCTGTCCGCGCTTGGGGCAGATATAGGCACGCATGATGTTGACTTTGGCCATCATGCAATGCCGCATAAATGGGGGTGTAGCTCAGCGGGAGAGCACTTCGTTGACATCGAAGGGGTCACAGGT
>NZ_CAXBVX010000138.1:0-3801 GCF_963979125.1 uncultured Candidatus Puniceispirillum sp. | reverse complement strand
CCTAACCAGTATGATCTGATGTTTTCGATAGCTGGTATTATCTGTCTTGGTGTTGCTGTCTATCGGTCATTAGGTTTGCCATTACTGATCGTCGCCAGTCTTTTTGTTTTATATGTTCTGTTTGGTGATGACAGTTTCGTGCCTGATGCGATGCGCTGGAAAGGCGCGTCAATCAACAAGGCAACATGGCATTTCTGGATGCAAACCGAAGGTGTTTTTGGCGTTGCTCTAGGTGTATCAACGTCGATGATTTTTCTGTTTGTGCTGTTTGGCGCATTGCTGGAAAGCGCGGGAGCTGGCAACTATTTCATCAAGTTATCCTTTGCCGCATTAGGGCATTTTCGTGGCGGGCCCGCCAAGGCGGCGGTGGTGGCGTCTGGTCTGTCAGGTATCTATTCGGGATCATCAATTGCCAATGTTGTGACGACTGGCACCTTTACCATTCCATTGATGAAGAAAACTGGCTTTTCGGCAGAAAAGGCAGGAGCCGTCGAAGTTGCTTCTTCAACCAATGGTCAGCTCACACCACCAGTGATGGGGGCGGCGGCGTTTCTGATTGCCGAATTCACTGGCATTAGTTATTTTGAACTCATCAAATATGCCGCCTTGCCGGCTTTGGTTTCCTATGTTGCTTTGATATATATCGTTCATCTGGAAGTCCTGAAACTTGACCTTAAAGGCCTGCCACAGCGGCCTTCATCCTCGCCATTGGCGCGGCGGTTAGGTGGATTCCTAGCTGGTTTTCTGGGGCTGTCTGCTCTTTCATGGCTGATACATATGTTTCTGCAATGGACAGGCGATGCGCTACCCGGCATGACTTTACCTGCGGCGATTGCATTGTTTGTCGGCTTTTATATATGGCTTGTCTGGATTGCGTCGCGGCATCCCGATCTTGAAATTGGGTTAACCGAAGATGAAATGAAAAACCTGCCCTCGGTCGGGTCGGTTTCTGTTACTGGTTATCATTTTATCCTGCCAATTGTGGTTTTGTTATGGTGCGTGCTAGTCAGTCGTCTCTCGCCCGGCCTGTCGGCTTATTGGGCAAGTTTGGCAATGATGTTTGTCCTGCTGACGCAACATCCGCTGAAAGCCTTTTTCCGAGGTCGGTTTGCGATGCCGCTTTTGCTTGCAGGTGATGAATGGCGGCAAGGCATCATCGATTTGCGCCGCGGGCTAGAAAATGGTGCGCGTTCGATGATTAACAT
This sequence comes from uncultured Candidatus Puniceispirillum sp., assembly GCF_963979125.1. Lineage (NCBI taxonomy): Bacteria > Pseudomonadati > Pseudomonadota > Alphaproteobacteria > Puniceispirillales (SeqCode) > Puniceispirillaceae (SeqCode) > Puniceispirillum (SeqCode) > uncultured Candidatus Puniceispirillum sp. The sequence continues at coordinate 2,596 of NZ_CAXBVX010000138.1, read as the reverse complement.
TGCTGTGGCCACTGGCGTGGCGGGCATCATCATTGGCACCGTGTCATTGACAGGTGCGCATCAATTTATTGGTGAATTTGTTGAAACGGTCTCGGCGGGAAATTTGGTGGTGATGCTGCTTTTGGTCGCCTTTATGAGCCTGATCCTTGGAATGGGCTTGCCGACAACGGCCAATTACATAGTTGTATCATCCTTGATGGCACCAGTTATAGTCATGGTTGGAGCGCAGAATGGCTTGATCGTGCCTCTGGTTGCCGTGCATCTGTTTGTGTTTTATTTCGGCATTCTGGCTGATGATACGCCGCCGGTTGGTCTGGCGGCTTTTGCCGCTGCCGCCATTTCCAAAGGCGATCCGATCCGCACCGGTATTCAGGGTTTCAGCTATGATATACGTACAGCAATCCTGCCTTTCATGTTCATTTTCAATACCGATATTCTGTTAATTGATGTTGGCTTTATCGATGGTGTCATTGTGCTGGTCACGGTGGTGCTGGCGATGCTCGCATTTTGTTCGGCAATTCAGCATTACATGTTACTCAGAAATCGACTTTGGGAAACAGTCATGCTGTTACTGATTGCCTTTACCTTATTCCGTCCGGATTTCTGGCTTGATCGCGTTCAGCCACCTTATCAGTCCGTTGCCGGTGCGCAGATTATTGATCTGCTTGATGATCCAGATAGTGCCTTGGCCGCTGACAAGGATGTATCGGTGCGGGTGGCGTTTTCAGGGCCTGATTTTGATGATTATGACCGAATCATACAGCGCAATTCAATCCTGTATTTTACACCATCAGCCGATGGAGCCGTGCTGTTGGCTGAAGACAGACTTGATAAGGTTGGGTTAACGCTGATTTTCGAAGATGGAGTTGCCTATGTCGAAGAACCGTTCCCGGGTACTGCTTTATTCCAGGAAATGCAGACCTTTGATTTCTATGCCGATACAAGGGTGACACTGGAAACAATTTACCTAGACACTCCAGATCGTATGTCACAAAATATTTTCTATTTGCCAGCTATCGCCATGCTGTTGCTGATTGTCTTACTTCAGTATCGCCGCCGCGCACGGCTGGTAACATCTCCAGTTTAAATTTTAAAAAAGGTACTTCCGTGATTAGTAATTCAGTGTTTCCGCGTCACAGCAAAGCAGATCTGGCGATTGCTTCACATGGTGATGGTTGTTTTATTGTCGATAAAATAGGCAAGCGATATCTTGATGCTTCGGGTGGTGCCGCCGTGTCTTGTCTTGGACATTCAGACGATACAGTGCGCAAGGCAATTATTGAACAGACCGAAAAGCTTGCTTTTGCGCATACCTCCTTTTTTACCAGTGAGCCAGCCGAAGTTTTGGCTGATCTGCTTGTTGCCAATGCTCCTGAAGATATTAGCCGCGTCTATTTTGTTTCCAGCGGGTCTGAGGCGGTTGAAGCAGCGTTGAAATTGGCCAAGCAATATTATGTTGAAATTGGTCAGCCTGAGCGTCATCGGATTATTTCACGTCGGCAAAGCTATCATGGTAACACGCTAGGGGCTTTGGCGGCTGGCGGTAATGTTTGGCGGCGTTCCTTCTTTGAGACGTTGCTTGCCGAAACCAGCCTGATCGCCCCATGTTATGCTTATCGCAATCAGCAGGATGGCGAAAGTGAATATGACTATGGCCAGCGCGTCGCGAATGAACTTGAAACCGAGATTCTGGCGATTGGTGCGGAAAATGTGATGGCCTTTCTGGCTGAACCAGTCGTTGGCGCCACCGCTGGTGCCTTGGCACCAGTACCAGGCTATTTCACGCGTATTCGCCAAATTTGTGATAAATATGGTGTGCTTTTGATACTTGATGAAGTCATGTGTGGCATGGGACGAACAGGATCATTTTTTGCATGTGAACAGGAACATATCACCCCTGATATTGTCACGATCGCCAAAGGGTTGGGCGCAGGGTACCAGCCGATTGGCGCAACGCTGTGCACGGATGTAATTTATGATGCGATTGCGTCGGGATCTGGTTTTTTCCAGCATGGCCATACCTATCTTGGTCATCCGGTAGCCTGTGCGGCGTCATTGGCGGTGATGCATCGTATTCTGGATGATGATCTATGCACGCGTGTGCGCCAGCAAGGCGAGCTGTTGAATGATCGATTGCATGAACGTCTTGGCCAGCATCCCTTTGTTGGTGATATTCGTGGTCGGGGGCTGTTCCGTGGCATCGAGCTTGTCGAAGACCGCAGTGCCAAAACACCTTTTGCGCGCGACCGCAATATTGCTGGAGTGATCAAGAAACAGGCGCTTGAACTGGGGCTTATTTGCTATCCGATGCAAGGCACAATTGACGGCAAGCAAGGCGACCATGTGCTGATCGCGCCGCCATTTATCATTTCGGATACCGAAATTGATCAGCTTGTAGATATTGTTAGCACGGCGATTGACCTAAGCATTGCCGGATCAACGTGATTAGCCATGCGCGCCGTAATGGCCACTGATCATCTGCGTGATGCGTTTGATCATCTGGTTATTGCGTTCTAGCGGCGCCAAAATCTGTTCGGCGATGGCTTGATAATCCGAATAGCTTGCATCGCGGTAATTCTGTGCCTCGGCAACGTCA
>NZ_CAXBVX010000137.1:0-3994 GCF_963979125.1 uncultured Candidatus Puniceispirillum sp. | reverse complement strand
CATGCCTGCACTTCAGCTGAAGACAGATAGGTCATAAATTTTGCAACGCCTTTATATTCTTCGGCATCATGACCTTTCAAAACCCACAATGTACCACCACCGATGATGCTGTTCTGTGGCTTGGAAGCAACAGCTGTATCAAGCGGCAACATGGTCTGGGCAAAGTTGAATTTAGCCTGCTTTTTGATGCTGCCATAATAGGCTGATGAATTCATCCACATGCCACATTCACCATTGGTGAACATTGACAGGCTATCACCGCGACGTCCGCCATAAACAAACAGATTGTCTTTTGACATATCGGCAATACGACCAAGGATGTTTTTGACATGGTCATTATTGATTGTCAGTTCGGCATCAAAACCGGCAAAGCCGTTCTGTTTGGTGCCGATCTGTACGTCATGCCATGTTGAATAGTTTTCAATCATGACCCATGACTGCCAACCGAAGCTGAAACCACATTTATAGCCAGCATCAACTAGCTTGCGAGACGCCGCTTCGACATCATCCCAAGATTTAGGAACGCTAGACACGCCTGCTTTGTCAAAGGCGTCCTGATTATACCAGAGCACAGGAGTAGAGCTGTTGAACGGCATCGATAGCAATTCACCATCAGGGGTCTGATAATAGCTGATAACAGCAGACAGGTAATCACCTTTATCAAATGGCTCGCCTGCATTATTCATGACCTGTTCAACAGGCATGATCGCGCCTTCGGCGGCCATCATGGTTGCGGTACCAACCTCAAAAACCTGCACGATATGCGGCTGTTGTTTCGCGCGGAAAGCGGCAATCGCACTGGTCATAGTTTCGGTATAGTTACCTTTATATACAGGTACGATTTTATAATCTGACTGTGTGGCGTTAAAATCTTCAGAGATTTTGTTAACGCGTTCGCCGTTAACACCGCCCATCGCATGCCACCACTGCACTTCCGTAGCAGCAGATGCAGCAAAAGATACCGTTCCCATAACAATGGAAACAGCCGCAGCTATGGCGGGTGTGGATATTAATTTTTTCATTGTTTGCTCCCTTGTAAATTATTATGTGTCACCTCATACAACCACAACAGCAATCATATTTTGGACACTAACTTAAATTTAAATTTTAAGTTTTTATTAAAGACAAACCTAACACGCATGATGCAGGAAACCTATATGAAATATTTGTTTTCGTTTACTATCAAAAGATGCGTATCGATAACGCCATGAACATCACTTAAATAGAACGGCGTAAACAATCCTGCCATAGCATCTCAAAGATTTTTAACGTATGTTGTGGCAAATAGCCTGTAGAATGATATTTTAAAGCTGGGGAGCAAACCGGTAGATAACCAATCTGGCGGATGAGAATCATGACTGTAAAGCAACTTAAAGCCGACCTTCTGGACAGACTCGACGCCTTTCGCAAGCAAGGCAAACATGTTTCAGATATTAACCCCATTCTGGCACTTGCTGATGAGATCAGCGACAAGCTGTATAAAGGCCAGATAAGCCAGGAAGAAGTGAATGACTTTCTGGCGCATATGGGAAGCGAGCTTTGGGATCAACAAACAACCCGCCTGCATGTCAAGACTGGTCGCGACCAAAATGACGTAAATATTCTGGATGCAATTGATCTAGGCGCCCTTGATGTCGGCAAGCCTGTCTATCATGCGGTGTTTACCGCACATCCGGTTTTTGCGCTGGAAAAAGAAAAATCTGCTGTCTTGTCTCAGGCCGCAAGCGATAACAAGTTGGGCACTATGCCTGACGATGCCTATCAGCCGCGAAGCAATATAACATTGCAGGATGAACATGAAGAGGCAATGCAGGCATTGGGGCATGCCCGCAGCGCGATCCGGTCATTACATCACACCATTTTAACCGCAAAACATGTGGCTGGTGATGCCAGCTGGCGTGATGTTTTGCCTGTAATGTGCGCGGTATCAACATGGGTTGGTTATGATCTTGACGGGCGTTCGGATATCACATGGCTGGACAGCTTTGCCTTGCGGCTTGTCGAAAAGCGGATGGCGCTTGACCTATATCAAGCCGAGCTGTCATCGCATGTTCAATCGCACCCAGATATTGCCGGATTGCTAGATGAACTAGCTGTAGAAAATGATTCCACAAAGGCTGACATCAAGCGGTTTTCTGATTTGAATGAGGCCAGCTTTGCCAATGCCGTTGACGCTTTGAGCGAACGCAAGAACAAATTAATCAGCAGTGCCGATTTTGCCCGTCGGCTACATATGATTGCCAACAATATCGATGATGATGAAACAGCCACGGCGCTGATGGTCATTGCCGGAGATATTGCCAGTCATGGCTTTGGCATGGGCGAAATTCACCTGCGGATCAATGCTGTACAATTACGCAATGCAATGCGCGCGGTTGATGGCCGTGGTATTTCGCTTTCGGGAGATAATGTCCAGAACCGCCTGTTGATGGAACGGCTGGCAACACGTATCAAAACCGAATCAGCATGGAAGATCAATTTCCAGAATCTGGATGAAGAAAACGCCACCGCACGTCGCCAGTTAATGCTGGCCACCCAATTTATCAAACATGTTGATTGTGACCAGCCTATCCGCTTATTGATTGCCGAATGCGAAAAACCCATCACAATCATGAACGCGCTATATCTGGCGCATAAATTCGGCATTGCAGACCGGCTAGATATTTCACCTTTGTTCGAAACAACCTTCGGGCTGGAACATGGGGTGCAATTGATCGAACAATTGCTAGGCTATGATGTGTTTTGCGACTATGTGCGTCGCCGGGGACGGCTGGCGATGCAGACTGGCTTTTCCGATGCTGGGCGCTTTATAGGACAGATTGCTGCCAATCTGGCGATTGAACGGTTACAGTTGAAAATTGCACAGTTAGTCAAAGACCGACTAAATGGCGACGTTGATCTGCTGATGTTCAATACGCATGGCGAGTCATTTGGCCGGGGATGTGCCGGCCCGCGCATTGCTGATAGGCAGAATTTTATTCTGACACCACATACCCGGGCGCGATGCAACGACATGGGTGTCCGCATTCATCATCAATCAAGTTTTCAGGGTGGCGATGGCTATCGGATGTTTGGTACGCCGGCATTGGCACAATCGACGATCTACCATCTGTTTGCCGCCGAAACGGCACAACCAAGCGCCGCTTGGAAGGACGACAGTTTTTATCAGAAAAATGACTTTGCGCTGGATATGTTTCTGGCGCTTAAAGCATGGCATGAGAAACTGTTTTCCGACCCAAGCTATGTGACCTTGCTTGATATATTTGGTATCAATTTGTTGCCAAAGACGGGATCACGGCCAGCCAAACGGGTTGTTCAGGTCGGTATGGGCAGACAAGACCCATCAAAGATGCGTGCCATTCCGCATAATGCAATCTTGCAACAGCTTGGGTTTCTGGCGAATGTCATTTCGGGCTTTGGCAGCGCTGCCCAGATCGATGCGGACCAGTTTGTTGAACTTTATGAAACCTCACCGCGACTACAACAATTACTGGGACATGTGCTGGCGGCAAAAGAGTTAGGATCACTAAATACGGTTCTGGCCTATGCCAAATTGCTGGATAACGGCTTCTGGATCGATCGTGGCTATCATGGCTATCAACCGCGTAATCTGCGTGCCTATCGCAAGCTGGGATTCATGCTCAATGATGACAGGCGTACCCGAGCCGCCCGCCAAATTGTCTGGGGTTTGCGTGATGATCTGATCGACCTTTATCGCCTATCAAAATCAGTTGGTGAAGAAGATGTCCGGATCAGCGGTGATGAACGCGTCAGTTTGGATATGATTCACGCGGTACGTATCGCGCTTATCATCGACTCGCTGGCATTGATCTGCCGCGTACCGCGCTTTGCTGAATCGACGCGCCATAGCAATGAAGATGTCTTACGACAAGCTTTGAGCCTTGATTTTGACGAAGCGCAAGCCATCATCCGTCAGGAATTTTCGCTTGATAAAACGAAAAAGTTGCATAGTGACGTTGCCGAGACACAGAAT
>NZ_CAXBVX010000136.1:0-4074 GCF_963979125.1 uncultured Candidatus Puniceispirillum sp. | reverse complement strand
CGCACAATAGACTTTTGAAAACGGATTTGAGATACGCAGTAAACACATTAAATACATCACACAGGTACTTCAGTAAGCCACCACAACATCAAACACGGACGCCAGTTTCGCGGTCAATCACCCCAAATTCTCCGGTCTCGTCAGCAGCCTCCCCTAAAAAGGTAATCATCGTTGTCTGAAGTTGCGCCTTGGTGACGGCAAACAGACTCGACGCACTTACATAATGCGGCATGGTCAACAGCCACAGGCTTATTATGAATATACTCACACCTTTCATTCGACACTCCATTTCAGTGTCGAACCAGTTTAATGGCGTTAGTGTATTGGCCAAAGCAAGATATTGGGAATCGTCCAAAATCATGCGTAACTCTTGGAATTTAGTGAATGCAGACTATATCTTAATCATGCGGTATCTGAAAATAATCATATTAGTAATTACATTGACGCCAGCTCCGGCTTTAGCGGATCAGACCAACCCAGCTCTGAACGATCTATTTAGGGCGTTGCAGGTCACAACATCAGCTAAAGCCAAAGACATTGAAAGCAAGATTTGGTCGTTATGGGTTGTGCATGACAGCAATCCGGATGCAACCGGCATGATGCGTCTGGGCATGCAGATGATGCAAGCTAACCAGCTGACCGAAGCTGGACGTGTTTTTTCCCGTCTTATAGATATAGAACCTGACTTCGCCGAAGCATGGAACAAGCGCGCAACAATACGCTATATGTTAGGTAATCATGATGGCTCTAAAGCCGACATCGTCGAAGTGCTTGAGCGTGAGCCTCGACATTTTGGAGCTTTGTCCGGGCTGGCCATGATACATATGCAAAACGGTAATCTGAAAGGAGCACTGAACGCCTATGAGGCAGCATTGCAGGTTAATCCGTTCATGATAAACGCCCAGCATATGATCGATGCCTTAAAGCGAAAACTGCAAGGCCAGGCACTTTAACCTGCCTCACTATGCCTTGCAGATAATCTTGGCCTTGCAGATAAATTTGGACCTATGATTTCGGAATGACTTCATATCCAGCTGCTTCTGGCTCATCATCGATCATTTCAGCCGGAAAGCCCGGTGCCAGAATGTCAACACCAACCACCTCTTCCAGTCGCTTAATGATATTTGGCGACCACTCGCGCGGACCAAAGCGATCCTGACCATCTTTGAAAACTTCGATCAACTTGGGCGATATTTCCAGCGGCACACCAGCACGGTCAGCAATACTCTGAAACAGGCTAATATCCTTGATTACCAGATCCATAGTGAAGTTAATGTCCCGACTACCATTCAGAATGACCTGACTTTCGGTTTCATGAACAAAGGAATTACCCGAAGAGATGCGAATCGCTTCATACGTTGTATTAAGATCCATTCCAGCCATTTTTGATGTTACTAGCGCCTCACATACGGTCACCAGATTTGCAGTGGCCAGATAGTTGGTCATCACCTTGAGAACCGAAGCCGAACCCAACGGGCCTGTATGCAACACGCGGCGCCCCAAAATGGTTAAAACAGGCAGCATCTTCTCAAATACATGTCGATCACAACCGGCAAAAATCGCAATATTGCCCGTAGCAGCACGATGACATCCGCCTGAAACCGGACAATCTACCGGAAAAGCACCTGTTGCCAGAACCTTTTCACCCAGTCGTTTAACCTCGGTTTCATCGGTCGTGCTCATCTCAGCCCAGATTTTACCTGCCGACAAACCCGCCAGAACGCCGTCTTCAGCTTCCATGACCGCGGCACTGGCAGCTGGTGATGGCAGGCACGTAATAATCACATCGCTGGCGGCTGCCATCTCTTGTGATGTTTCTGCCCAGCGCGCACCTGCATCCAGAAACGGTTGTGCAACGTCTTTATCCAGATCACGAACGATCACGTCAAATTTATTGCGAATGAGGCTGCCAGCAAGCTTGCCGCCAACATTTCCCAGTCCGATAAAACCGACTGTCACCATCTTGCATCTCCAAATTATGGTTGGGTTAAGCGCCAATCATTATGACTATTGGACGCCAAACAACCCTATCTATATTTAAAAATGAAATGCAAGCAGGATCCAAGTTGTGATGCCATCTTAAATTATAAATCACAAATCGCATGGCCGGATCGCCACGAAAATGCCAAGCCAGAAAACTTTGCTAGATACGAACGACCCGCATCGAATTCGTTGTGCCTGCAATGCCAAATGGCATACCGGCAACCACAACAATATGCCCGCCATTGCTTGCCATGCCGTTCTTGCGAACTAGATCAGCCGCCTCGGCAATCGCATTTTCAAAATCTTGGCTATAGGCGCTATGCGCGGTTGTTGTACCCCATAATATGGCAAGCCTGCGTTGCACATCCATATGCGGGGTCATGACAATGAACGGCGTATCAGGGCGTTCGCGTGCAATACGGATGGCGGTGTTGCCTGATGTAGAAAAGGCAACCATAACATCAGCATCAACCGCATCTGCCAATGCTACGCTGGCGCGGGCAACGGCGTGATATACAGTTGGCTCGACTGGCAATTGCGCGTGTTTGCTAGCGGCATCCTCACGAATATGGGTTTCGGCAGCGCGTACAATGCGCGCCATAATCTCGACCGACTCGATAGGATACTGGCCCGCAGCGGTTTCAGCGGACAACATCACCGCATCGGTGCCATCAAATACAGCACCGGCAACATCCGACGCTTCGGCACGGGTCGGTGCAGGCGCGGTAATCATCGATTCCAGCATTTGCGTTGCAACCACGACTGGCTTGCCGACCATCCGGCATTTAGCAATGATCTTTTTCTGCCAGGCTGGTACATCCTCGGGAGGTAATTCAACGCCAAGATCACCACGAGCCACCATTATGCCATCCGAAGCTTCGATGATCGCACCCAGTTCTTTCAAGGCAGATGGCTTTTCAATTTTTGCCATCAGTGCGGCACGCTTGCCTACCAACGCACGTGCTTCGACCATATCGCTGGCGCGCTGGACAAAAGACAAAGCAACCCAGTCAACATTTTTGCTCAAGGCAAATTCCAGATCGGACATATCTTTGTCAGTGAGCGGTTTTGTGTCGAGAACAATATCGGGGATATTAACACCCTTGCGGCTTTTTAAAGAGCCGCCAACAACGACTTCGGCAACAAAACTGTCATCGCTCAGGCTTTTGACCACCAGAACAAGCTTGCCATCATCCATCAGGAAACGTGCGCCGGGATACATTGCAGCAAAAATTTCAGGATGCGGCATGCCAACGCGCGTCGCCGAACCAATCGCTTTGTCCTGATCGAAGGTGATCTGATCTCCGGCTTTTATATCAACGCCATCAGCCACCTCGCCGATACGATATTTTGGCCCTTGCATATCAGCCAGTATGCAGGTTGGTATGCCGGTTTCGGTTTCAATCTGGCGAATCGCGTCAATGCGGGCACCTTGTTCTTCCTGTGTGCCATGCGAGAAGTTCAAACGAAAAACATTCACCCCCGCTTCGATCAGACGCCTTAAGCTATCGGGGTCAGAGGATACGTTACCAAGTGTTGCAACAATTTTTGTTGCCCGTTTTTGACCATTTGTGACCATGTCCGGAAATGCCTCTGATGCTGTCATGATATGAATTTACCCCTTAAATATGACTTTAACTTTTCACGAAAAAATGAACCCGCTTTAGTTAACTGTAAACAGGTTAAAAAACTAGCCTGTAACACGGTATCGTAGAACATATCTTGAAAAAACAAGCCCATCTTTCGGTTCATTTGTATGTCTGTCTTGGCGAAAAGTCACACTAAAACCAGAAAATCTGCTGAATTACACACTCAGATACTGATGATGTAATAGTCAATAGGGGGACATTATGAAAAAATTATTCAAATCAGCTATCACCACAGTCGCTCTTGGCGCTTCTGTAGCGTCATTTTCTAGTGGCGCACAAGCTTGCGGCACGATCGAAATGGGTGACTTTGATTGGAACAGTGCGAAATTGCATTCTGCAATCGCAACGACAATTAGTGAATAAGGTTATGGCTGTACCGTTAATGTTACGACTGGCTCAACCTTGCCAATCATGACAGCTTTGTATGAAAGCCAGTTAGATG